>NZ_JBITWC010000012.1:0-124742 GCF_044543515.1 Vreelandella lionensis
CGCCCGCTGGCGAACTTCAGGGGAATATCGATTTGATTTGCTCATGGCTCCATCCTCTCAAGGTTTGGAGCCTCCGGGAATCCCGGTACGGTTCAACCAAGGGATTATGAGTGCAACCAAACAAACTTTGGGATCGCGCCTGCAATGCGGAAACAAAGGTTTTTCAATGAGTTAAGTTTTCCATGGTTTACATTACCCACATGGTTTTCACCCTGTTAGCAGCCAAATGACAACCAGGCGGCAACCAATTGACAACCAAATTACCACCGCTGCAGCAAGACGAGGGTGACTACATAGCAGGCTGCATAAAGCGGCTTAGACAGTGAATCAGGGAACAACCTGATAAGCGCACCATTGGAAAAGCAGGCTTCTGCGCTCAGCCCTACCTTCCGTCAGCAGACGTTGAGCCAATTCGTTCACTGTTTGTAAAGCTTCATTCCATGTAGCGGGCTCATCATGATAAACCAGTGAGCCAATAAAACGCTCGTAGCGATACGGATGGATGGGGTTGGTCTTTAAGCACCCGAGGCCATAGAGCAGCTTAACTGCTGGGCTAGTGACAAATTGTGTATGCTGGTTGCCGGACGGAGCCACTGCCCAGCGCGTAGCGGCTCCGTTCCTCTTTTGTTACGTATATTTCATTCAGCACTTTTGCAACTGTTATGATGACTACACTTTTTCCGAAAGGTAGGTGAGGCGCAACAGCGTTGATACCTCGCCCACCAGGTACAGTTCATGACATTGATATCTAATAAAAATGCTTCTTCCAAGCATCGCCCCCAACACTCGTTCATACGCTTGATCATGTTTCCCTTTGCTACTTTGCGTGGGCGCTTGGTCGTTGGTGCCGTAGTGCTGTGGAGCTTGCTTTGTCTTGTCATCTTAACGTTCGGTTGGCAGGCAGGTAAGTACCTGGTTAATGAGACTAATCACCAGCATCTGCGTTATGAGACAGAGCTCATCAGTAACTCGATCACCCTTCAGGTGAATGAGCGGCTCAGAGAACTTGAACGCTTGGCCGAGAGGGTTCCGCTGCCTAGAGAAGGGGCTCTATTTGAACAGCATGGTCACAAGTTGGAACCTCTCTTCGAAGCGCTAATACTCTTTGATACGAGTAGCCAAGTCGTTGATGAATGGCCTATCGACGGAGGACGCCGTGGCAACAATTTCGCTGACCGGGAATATGCTCGATTCATGAGCGCTTTTAAAACGCCTTATGTCAGTGAACCTCTCATGGGTCGCATCACTAACACGCCGTTGGTGCTCATGCTAGTTCCTCTTCGTGACGATGAGGGACACTACACAGGTTTCTTAGGTGGGTTAGTTAACCTCAAGCAAAGCCAGCTATTTAGAAACTTTGACCTACTTCGATTAGGTGCAGGTGGCTATGTGACGATTACGACAGCGTCTGGTCAACGCATCTACGACCCTTACCAAACAGACGCCATCGTGACATTACCTAGCACCATTTCACCTGTCTTAGCACAGGCGCTGGATGGCTGGGAAGGTGAGAGTCATGAGCGCTCACTATCCGGAGAAGATCAACTGGTTGCCTATCGACAAATTTGGCCTGCGAATTGGATTGTCGGTGTGCATCTGCCACAAGTGCAAGCTGAAGCACCTCTTATTGCGGGTATGAAGAAAATTACCACCTACGTATGGGGCATACTCATCTTTATTTTGCCTCTTATCTGGATATTGATTTGGATGGCGTTGCGACCTCTAACGCATCTTGCTCGGCAGGTACTGGAGCTACGAAGTGGTTTCCGCCCTGTATTGGATATTCCGACCACGATGAAAGAACTTCGCCGTGTCGTTGATGTGATTAACGTGACGGAACTTGCTCGCCAGGGGGTCTTACGTGACTTAGCCGAACGTGAAGCTTTATTGAGAGGTACGTTGTCTGCGTCTCCACAAGGCATGTTTGTAACGGATCAGCGTGGCCGATTGACGTTTATCAACGATGCGTTACTTCAGCTTCTAGGCGATGATACTCCTCGAAGCATGCAAGCCTGGAGCCGCCGGATTCACCGTGATGACCGCCGAGATGTCAGAACAGCGTGGTTGCACAGCCTTGTAAAACAAACGAATTTTGCGCGTCAATTTCGCTTTATAAGCGCCAATGAAGGCGTGCTCTGGCTAGATGTGAGTACCGCGGCTGTACGTGTTGAAGGGCATTTTATCGGGACTGTCGGCACAGTGCTCGATATCACTCAGCACCAACAAGACTATGCTCAAAAACGCTGGGAAGCAGAGCATGACTCTCTAACCGGTTTGCTCAATCGTCGCGGTCTGACGAGGCACCTCGAAGAGTTGCTTATTCAGTGGCAAGGCTCGGAAAAACCAACCGCGGTCATGCTTTTCGATTTAGATCACTTTAAGCCAGTCAACGATCAAGGGGGGCACGCTCTAGGCGACCAAATGCTTCAACAGATTGCGCGTATCGTACAGAGCGAAATTCGCAGTAGCGATTATGCCGCTCGACAAGGGGGAGATGAATTTGCCGTATTGCTACCGGGCTGTACTCCAGCACGTGCACTCACCATTGCCGAGTCTCTGCGTGCAAGCATCGCGGATAGCTCGATTGAGGCGCAAGGACGCCAATGGCAAGTGACCGCTAGTATAGGGGTCAGTCATTTCCATCAAGGTGACAAGACAATCGACGACATTCTTAGTCGTGCCGATACGGCCAGCTATCGGGCAAAGCAAAGTGGACGTAATAAGGTTGAAGGAGATGCCGATGGCTAGCCGAAAATCACTTTACCAAGCTGACACTTAGTTACTTTCGTCCAACTTAGGCCCTTAATGTATATCAAAGGCTCTTAGATTTGATATTCGCCTTACAGATTAAAAGGGCCAGCATGAAGGCTGGCCCTATATTTTAAATCATTGACTATATATTAATAGTCAACATGTAACTCATAGCGGTTATTGTCCTTTTCTTTAGCACCTCCCAATGCATTACCTGTTACTTCAAGCTGATAATTACCTGGCTGCAATTGGCGAACCATTTCAAAATGGCCACGGGGGCTGGATGCTTCTGCCACCTGCTGTCCAGCTGCATTGTAAAGCACAGCAGAGATACGGTTACCAGTGCTGGTTGCGCCTGGGAAGTGCTCACTTGCTATCTTCAGCGTAGTCGCTTGTTGAATGTTAATATTGAAACGCTTTGATTGGCCTTGGGCCAGCAATTGTGTAGAAGAGACGCCTCTTTCAAGTAGTGGCAGATCTTGGATGGTCGTCCCATAGTTAGCCAATGCAGGCGTTGAAAGAATGCTAGCTACAAGCGCTCCAAAGAGAATTGATTTAACTTTCATGATAACTACTCCAGTGGTTGGTTACATGGTTATATTAGCTGGGGTTTTTGAAATGAAGCTGAATATAAAAATAAAAATAATAAAAAACGCCACCATTTGGTGACGTTAAAAGTTACACACTGTCAGAGTCGTTAGAACATTAGTTTAACACCGGCAACAACTCCAGTATCTTCAGTGTTGTCGCCACTGGCTCGGGAGAGATCTGCAGTGTCGCCGTATTCTTTCTCCCAATAGGCACCGATGTAGGGGGCGAAGCGTCGGGTCACTTCGTAGCCTAGCCGTAGGCCAGCACGAACCGAGTTAAGGCCTTCGCCCACGCCAAATTCTTCAACTTCACTGGCGGCCACGGCAATTTCGGTGCGCGGCTGTAGGTAGAGCCGCTGAGTCAGGCGCAGATCGTATTCGCCTTCAAAACTGGCGGCCACGTCGCCATCTTCACTCACTTGTAATGCCACGTCGGTTTCAATGCCGTAGGGCATTACGCCTTGCAGGCCGACAACCCCATAGGTGCGTTCAGCGTGATCATCGGAGAAAACACCGCCTTGATAACCGATCCCCCCCTGTAACTCCCAAAAATCAGCCACTAAACGACTATAGAGTAGTTCCAAAGACTCAAACTCAGCATCTTCGCCGTCGCCCTGGACATTTTCGCCTTCTGACTTTAGGTAAATGCGGTTGATATCGCCGCCGTACCAGCCTTGAAAGTCCCATACCACGGCTTCTGGGCCTTTATCAGGCACGCTATATTCGAGCCGATCAAACAGTGCCATACCCATATTATGTTCCTCAGTGGGCGCTGGCCAACTGTCTGGTGCCGCATAGCCATCTTCGGCTTGAGCGGTCGTGGCGGCGGCCATGCCAAGGGCGGCGCTGGCGAGGGTTAAGTAGCGCTTAATTTTCATACTGCCTCCTTAAGAAACTTGAACAACGCGGAACATGCCAGCATCCATGTGATAGAGAAGGTGGCAGTGGAACGCCCAACTGCCCTCTGCGTCTGCGGTGATCAACGCAGACACGCGCTCACCAGGCTTCACATTTAGGGTGTGTTTGCGTGGTATCAATTCCCCTTGGCCGTTTTCCAGCTCCATCCACATACCGTGGAGGTGGATAGGATGCTCCATCATGGTGTCGTTAATGAGGATTAGGCGCAGCCGCTCATCTTTCTCAAAATGAATAGGGCCGGTCACTTCGCTAAACTTCTTACCGTCGAACGACCACATATAACGCTCCATATTGCCGGTCAGGTGCAGCTCAAGCTCACGGCCTGGCTCGCGGCGATCAGGCCATGGTGTGAACGCTTTGAGATCCCGGTAAACCAATACGCGTCGTTCGTCGGGATCAATGCCGATTCCCGCCTGGTTATAGCGAGAACCCGGCTGAGCTTCACCGGCGAGAAGCAAACCATTTGCACCTATTTTGGCCTGCTCGGCTGCCATCCCCCCCATAGTAGAGTGATCCATGCCTTGCATGTTGGACATACCAGAGTGATCCATCCCAGCCATGCTGGAATGATCCATGCCTTCCATATTCGACATCCCAGAATGATCCATCCCCGACATGTTGGAATGATCCATGCCTTGCATATTGGACATGCCAGAGTGATCCATCCCCGCCATGTTGGAGTGATCCATACCGCCCATGCCGTGGGCACCCATGGCTTCCATACCGCGGTCTGCAATTTGACGGCGTTCAGGAATCTCCGCCTGCATGCCTTCACGTGGAGCTAGCGTGGCGCGTGCATAGCCGCTCCGATCCATGGCTTCGGCGAAGATGGTGTATGCCCGGTCGTCTTCAGGTGAAACCAGCACATCGTAAGTTTCAGCCACGCCAATACGGAACTCATCAACAGGAACGGGTTGCACCGGCTGTCCATCAGCGGCCACCACGGTCATCTTCAGGCCAGGAATACGGACATCGAAAAAAGACATGGCTGAGCCGTTAATCACGCGTAGCCGTATCCGCTCACCAGCTTTGAACAAGGCATTCCAGTTTTCTTGAGGAGAATGTCCGTTGAGAAGATAGGTATAAGTACTACCGGTGACATCGGCGATATCCCGCGAACTCATGCGCATTTGAGCCCACATGCCACGCATTTCAGCGGTCTGAGCAAAACCGTTGTTACGAACATCGGCAAAGAAGTCAGCAATCGTGCGCTCTTGGAAGTTGTAATAGCCTTCCATGGTTTTCAGATTTCGGAACACCGACATCGGGTCTTCAAAAGTCCAGTCAGTGAGCAGTAACACATGCTCACGGTCGTAACGGATAGGCTCACGCTCGGCAGCGTCGATAATCAATGGCCCGGCATGGCCAAGCTGCTCCTGCATACCGGAATGACTGTGGTACCAGTAGGTACCGTTCTGACGGACGGGAAAACGGTAGGTAAAGGTTTCACCGGGGGCGATACCTGCAAAGCTAACGCCAGGCACACCATCCATTTCCGGCGGTAGAATGAGACCATGCCAGTGGATGGAGGTGGGCTCGTCCAGCAGGTTGGTGACACGCAGTACTGCGTCTTGACCTTCTTTCAAACGAATCAGCGGGCCAGGACTGGTACCGTTAATGGTAATGGGTTGGGCTTCTTGTCCGTCAATAGGCAACGATTCACGGCGGATCGCCAGCGATACTTCGGGCCCTTCTTCAACGCCCTGAGCATAGACATTGGTACGGCCCCAGGGGTTTGCCCAGGCGGGAGTTAACCCCATTGCCGCAGCAGAACCTAAGCCTAAGGCAGCGCCTCCTTTTAACACTTGCCGACGAGAAAGAGGGCGAGAAATGATACTTGAGCGTGCCATGTGTAACTCCCATCAATGGTGAATAGCACTATCTTGATGGAAGAAGCTGAATCAAAGCTGAATGATGATTAATTGACTACTTCGCCCGTCAAGGGCAAAGCAATCGTTACGCGTAAACCACCCAGCGGGCTTCGTTCAAACTGAGAGTAACCCGAGTAGCGGGCAACTAACTGTGCAAGAATCGAAAGGCCTAAGCCGTAGCCAGGGCGGCGCTCATCCAGACGTGTACCACGCTCTCCCAAGCGCGAAAGTTCCTCGTTTGCAACGCCCTGACCATCATCATCAATCGTTAGCGTGAGTGCAGTTACAGTGACGGCAACATCGCAATGAACGCGCCTGCTTGACCATTTTCCTGCGTTATCAAGCACGATGCCTAATATTTCTGAAAAGTCGTGAGATTCAATGGGAACTTGTTCTTCCTCACTTGCTGAGTGAGTCAGGTCGAATATACGCTCAGGATAGAGGCTACGAAACATCTCAATCAGCCGTAAGCTATCACGAGTAACGTTGGCCATTCGTCCCGCATTAGGACCTGCGATACGTGAACGACGCAGCTCCGCATCCAACTGGGCGTTGATGTCTTCAATACGGCTGAGTAGTTTATGGCGTCTGTTCTCATCGATAGGCCGGTTGCCACGCAGTACTTGAGTCACGGCTGCAAGCGGTGTTTTTAATGCATGTGATAGGTTGGCGACCGATTCTCGCGAGCGCTTTAGACGAAGATCGATGTCGTCCATGAACCAGTTCAACTGGTCGACTAATTCATCTAGCTCCGAAGGGGCTACTAATGACAAGCGATCTCGTTTGCCTGAGCGCAATGCTTCAAGTTGTTGGCGCAGTTGCCAGAGTGGTATGAGTCCACGGTTAACCGCCAGCATATTGAGTAAGATGAGCATCCCTAAAAGCACGGCGGCAATCCCACCGACCCACCAGTGCAAGGTCGCAAGTCCTGCTTCCACCTGTGAAAAATCCTCACCCACCAGTAGCACACCCTGTGTGCCCTGCCACTCAAAATGGCGACGATAGACGAGCATGTGCTGCGTTCCGCGATTCACGTCTATTAGGGCATCACCGTTTTCTTCCAGCAATGGAGCCAGCTGTTGCTGCCATTGCGGGTCGGAAGCGCTGACCGAGCCATTGAAGCGGAGTACATAGAGATGATGAAAGACTTGATAGCCTTGGCTAACCGAGTCGAGCGCAGTCGGCACAGCCGTTTGGTCTTGCTCTAGCTGCGCAACCGCGTGATTTGCTTCACGTTGTAAGCGTTCACCTAAAAAATCTCTTGCCAGACTATGTAACAATATCCCATGCAATAGCCACGTGGTGACCACCACCAGTAGCGCGACGCCGCCGAGCCATGCGAGTAGCCGAATGCGTAAACTGCGTCTATCAATGTGAAGCAAAGAAATACCCCTGACCGCGTCGCGTTTGAATGACTGATTTACCGAGATAACGACGCAGACGAGCGATGTAGACTTCCACCAAGTTAGGTGCTGCAGCGTCCTGCTCCAAGGCATAGAGCTGCTCTAGTAGCTGATCTTTCGAGTGAATACGGTCTGGATGAAGCATTAAGTAGCGCAGTAATCGAAACTCCGTTGCTGTTAGCGAACGCCACGTTTCCCCTTCTAAGCACACACGTTGACCCGCCTCATCCAACGAGACACCGTTTAGCGTAATCACCTGAGATAACTGACCAGACTGCCTACGCAGCAAGGCCTTCAGGCGGGCCATGAGTTCGGCTTCGTGGAAGGGCTTGGTGAGATAGTCATCGGCTCCCGTTTCAAGTCCAATCACTTTATCTTCCCAGGTATCGCGCGCCGTCAAAATCAAAATAGGCGTACTGCGCTTCTGCTTGCGCCAATGAGCGAGAAGATCTAACCCCGATCCATCGGGCAAACCGACATCTAAAATAGCCAGCTCATAATGCTCGGTTGCCATCAGCGACTTGGCCGCTTTCAATGAAGCGGCCAAATCAACCAGGTAACCGTTGTCCTTGAGACTCTCTGCCAAGCTTTCTGCCAACAAATCATCATCTTCGAGTAGCAACAGTTTCATGGGTCTACGTCAGATTAGAGAGAAAAGTTACCGTACATGCCGGATTCATAATGACCGGGAATGTTACAGGCATACTCTAGCTCGTTAACATTGTCAGGGACACTCCATAATAAAGTCCCGGTTTCACCAGGCTCAATGGTGACACCTGCCATGTTCATGCTAGCCATATCGTGACCGTCGCCGTGTGACATATTCGACATATCATGGCCTCCGCCGTTGGCCATGTTTAGCATCATTTGACGATGTTCTTCTTGGGCTTCTTTGCTACCGATCACAAACTCATGTTCTAAATTGCCGGTGTTGGTGATTTCAAATTTGACAATTTCACCCGCCGCCATTTCTAACGTTTCAGGGTCGAACCACATATCGCCAGCATCAAGAGTGATCGTGCGGTCAACGTCAGCGTCGGTCAGGCCACTGTCACCGCCGCCATGGCCGGGTGCAGCCCATGCCGCGCTTGTTACTAGGCTTAGTGAAAGAGCTAGCAAAGACGTTGTTAAAATGGTGTTGCGCATGGTCATTTACCTCAAAAGGGTTGTTGTCACTGCTTCCTTATACGGTGTTAACCTGAAACGAGCCTGAACCCAGCGGGTAGAATATGATCCATCGCAACTTTTCATTTTTTACAACGTTACAAGGCTTGACCTTGAGGTAGCCCTAGAGTCGTACACTCAGGGCGTAATTTCTAACTGACTTGATCGGAGGCTTACCATGATGAATGCCGATTGCTTAGCTTTTATGAGCTCAATGGGCTGGTACGGCTGGCTGATGCCGCTGTTTTTTCTTCTGCTCGTAGGCTTAGGTATCGCGTCGCTCGCAAAATACTTGTTTAGCCACACAACGAGGGCAGGCCGTTCATGAAACATCTTAACGCTACTATTCTATCAATTGCTTTGGCTCTCGGGGCTACATCGGCTCAGGCTGCACTGCCGGACGAAGCTACACTGTACAAAAATCCTCAGTGCGGATGCTGTGATGAATATGCTCGCCACTTGGAAATGCTGGGAGTCGATGTAACCATTGTCGATAACGTTGAGCTCGGCGATATCAAACAGAAGGCTGGCGTCCCTTATGGTTTGGGGTCGTGCCACACCATCGAAATAGGTGACTACTGGATTGAAGGGCACGTGCCGATGGAGGCAGTCGAGGCATTATTTGAAGAACAACCTGACATAGGTGGGATCGGCCTAGCAGGGATGCCCATTGGTACACCAGGCATGCCAGGGCCTCAGGGTGAGCCTTACGAAATCTATATGTTCACTGACCACAAAGACGATTCGTTTATGACTCTGTAGTAGATTTTTGGCTCTTCGACGTTGGGTGTGGAATTCGCCCCCTGAGCTGGGCCAGAATATGACCTCCACAGCGGCAGGAGGTATGACATGGACGGCACCCAGATTCTAACACTCGGCCTGGGCTTGGAAGCGCCCTGGATCCTCAAGAACCAGTACCTGGATACCGCCGTGTCGCCCCACCGCTTGGACCTCTATGTCGAGGCGGAGCGAGGCAGTCTCTATCCCTGCCCAGAATGTGGTAAGGCCTGCCAAGCTCATGACTTTGCCGACAAAACCTGGCGGCATCTGAACTTCTTTCAGCATCACTGTTACCTGCATGCTCGCGTGCCGCGCACGAAGTGTCCTGACCATGGCGTCAAGCGCATAGAGGTACCCTGGGCCCGGCCGGGCAGCGACTTTACCCTGCTGTTCGAGCAAGCGGCCATGTTACTGGTCAAGGAGATGCCGGTACTGGCCGTCTCCCGCCAGTTGGAGATTTCCGACAAACGACTATGGCGCATCGTGCACCGCTACGTTGGCCGCATGTTGGGGGAACTGGATCTGTCCAAGGTGGTGACGGTCGGCGTGGACGAAACCGCCTCCCGGCGCGGTCATCGCTATGTCACGGTGTTCCTCGACATGCAGCGCAAGCGGGAACCGGTTATCTTTGCCGTCCCAGGCTGCGGCAAGGATGCCATCCAGGCTTTCAGCGCCTTCCTGGCGGCCCATGGCGGCGACCCGAATAATGTGGTCGAGGTCGTCTGCGATATGTCGCCAGCCTTCCTTAGCGGCGTGACCGAGCACCTTCCCAAGGCCGAGGTAACGGTCGACTGGTTCCAAATCGTACAGACCTTCACCAAGCGGCTGGACGAGGTACGCAAGAAAGAGCGCCGGGAGCAGGGGCACCCCAAGTCGCTGCGCTGGGCCCTGCTGAAGAACCTGGATAACAAGAACCTGACACCCAAACAGCTTTCGGCGCTCCAGGAGTTGGTGGCCGATCAGAGCGCCACGGCCGATGCCTGGGTGATCAAGGAGAAGCTACGCTGGATCCAGAAGGCTCCAACGCCCAGAGCGGCTCGGTGGCGCATCACGAACTACCTCAAGGTCATGCAGGCGGCGGTGTCTGAAAAGCCACTGCTGAAGCCGATGGGGAAAGCCCTGGCGACGCTTGAGCGGCACCCCGACGCGGTGGTCAGACGCTGGCTCTCGGGACTGACGAACGCAAGACTGGAAGGAATGAATGGTCTGTTCCAAGCGGCTCGGTCACGAGCACGTGGCTACCGGAACGAGGCCAACTTTATCGCCATGATCTACCTGATTGGCAGCCCGGTGGGCCGCCTATTCGATCAGGCGAAATCCACGTGAAGTGACGAAGAACCAGATATTGTTACTTAATAGCAATCATCCTAAGTCGTAAAGCATTGCCAATCACGCTCACTGAAGAGAGTGACATCGCCGCCGCCGCGATAATCGGTGATAACAGCATACCTGTGAAGGGGTACAAAATCCCTGCGGCAATGGGGATGCCTGCCGCGTTGTAAGCAAAGGCAAAAAAGAGATTTTGGCGAATATTACGCATGGTGGCTTTTGAGAGCTTATGCGCCGTGGCAATACCGGTAAGATCTCCTCGCAGTAGAGTAACCCCAGCGCTTTCTATCGCCACATCGGTGCCGGTTCCCATGGCAATGCCGACATCCGCTGTAGCCAGCGCAGGTGCATCGTTCACGCCGTCGCCGGCCATGACAACAATGCGCCCTTCATCACGGAGACGCTGAATCACTCGGCCTTTATCCTCTGGAAGCACTTCAGCTTCGACCTCATCAATGCCTAGCCGACGTGCCACAGCGTTGGCGGAGGTGCGATTATCGCCTGTCAGCATCACCACTCGAATGCCGCCAGCCTGGAGTGAACGAATGGCTTCTTCGGTGGTTTCCTTGACCGGATCGGCAATGGCGAGCAGCCCAGCTAAATTCCCGTCGATGCTCGCAAAGATGACAGTAGCACCGTCGCTGCGCAATTGATCGGCATGTGTGTCTTGAGACTGGGTGTTAACGCCCTCGCTTTCCATCAATAGCCGGTTGCCCAGGGCAATACGCTTGCCATCTATCTGGCCTATAACGCCCATGCCATTGGGAGCCTCGAAGTCCAACGCTTCTGTTAATTTTACCTCTGCCTCTTTAGCCTTTTCGACTATTGCATGGGCCAAGGGGTGCTCGCTGCCTCGCTCAAGACTAGCTGCCAAGCGCAAAAGCTCCGATTCAGCAATGCCTTCAGTGAGAATCAACTCGGTCACTCGTGGTTTGCCTTCGGTAAGCGTGCCGGTTTTGTCGACGACGACGGTGTCGACCTTCTCTAGACGTTCAAGAGCTTCGGCATCGCGAATCAACACGCCTAACTGGGCACCTCGCCCTACACCGACCATAATTGACATGGGGGTAGCAAGACCTAGCGCGCACGGGCAGGCAATGATCAGAACACTAACCGCCGCAATAAGGCCAAACGCCATCGGCGGGGTAGGGCCCCACAATGACCAGGCGATGAAAGCCACAACAGCAATGAGAATAACGACGGGTACAAAGATGCTGGCGACTTTGTCGGCAAGCCCTTGAATGGGTGCGCGGCTGCGCTGGGCGCTGGCGACCATTTGCACAATCTGCGACAGCATCGTGTCCTGGCCCACCTTGTCAGCGCGCATGACAAAGGATCCTTGACCATTGATGCTGCCGCCAATGACGCCATCGCCGACTTCCTTTTTCACCGCTAGTGGTTCACCGGTAACCATGGATTCGTCAACGTTGGAGCGACCTTCCATCACTTCGCCATCTAATGGCACCTTATCGCCGGGGCGCACCCGGAGACGATCCCCTACCTGAACCTGGTCAAGAGAGATATCTTCCTCATTGCCCTGATCATCAAGGCGTCGAGCGGTAGCAGGCGCCAAGTCGAGCAGAGCACGAATAGCGCCAGAGGTTTTTTCACGAGCGCGTAGCTCTAATACTTGTCCCAGTAAAACTAAAACGACAATCACTGCCGCTGCTTCGAAATAAACGGCCACCGAACCATCGGCTTGACGGAAGGCGTCGGGAAAGATGCCCGGTGTGAGGGTGGCCAGCAAACTGTAGAGCAACGCGGTGCCGGTACCGATCGCGATTAGCGTGAACATATTAAGGCTGCGATGCACTAGCGAACGCCATCCGCGTACAAAGAATGGCCAACCTGCCCAGACGACTACCGGCGTTGCCAGCAGCAGTTGAATCCAGTTAGAGGTTTGCTGGGAAATAAAATGCATAAGGCCAAACACGTGGCCACCCATTTCTAGGGCAAACACGGGGAGGGTCAGTACTAGGCCGATCCAGAAACGCCTGGTCATGTCCTTGAGTTCGTCCGAAGGGCCGGTGTCAGCAGAGACGGTCTCAGGTTCCAGCGCCATGCCACAGATTGGACAGTCGCCTGGGCCTTCTCGTCGAACTTCTGGGTGCATCGGGCAAGTATAAATAGACCCCGAGGGTACTGACGCTTGTGACTGTTTGCTTGGCTCAAGATACGCATCAGGCTTGGCAATAAACTTTTCCTGACACTTTTCTGAGCAGAAGTACCAAGTCTTACCCGCGTGATCGGCACGGTGGCGGGAGGTATGGGGATCAACGTCCATGCCACAAACAGGGTCTTTCACCTTTGTCTCGTTATGGTCTTCAGACATCGTTCATTCTCCCCGTTTGGCGAACAAGGCGCATGGCTTCGTGCTCTTCAAGTGCTAAAAGGGAATCTAAGAGCTCTTTAGCCTCAGGAATTTCCGCTTTGCCAACGAGGGTTCGATAAAGGTTTATCGTTTGTTCATGGAAATCAAAAACCTCTCGGCAAATGTCGTCAACACTTAGCGTGGAATAGGGCGCATCGCAGGTACGATGCGTACGGATAGGTTTATGCTCCAAATAGTCATAAACGTAGGTTTTTAATGCTTTCGCGTCAGCAGTCTGTTCAAAGCGCGCCACAACGCGCTGCATTTCCGCTTCCTGTGCAGCTAAGTAATTGAGCAACATGCGAGCGCGCTCTTCTTCGTGTATATCGGCGCAATGAGCAAGGCAAGCTGCAAGATGCTCGTGTAACTGACGGGTCCAATCGATCAATTCACCAAAGGTTCTAACGTCCATTTGGTACCTCCTATAACGCTATTAACGTTAATGAGTGTGAGAGTGCTCGCTATCGTTTGAAGCGTCGCGTTTGGATAGGAAAATCCATTCGCCGAGTAAAAGAGTAGCCATTACTACGCCAGCAACGATGAGCACCATGGGGTCCGAGATGGCTTTTACCCATAAAAAGCCGATTAACACGACAGCATCTAGTAGTATGGCAATGCTAGGAATAACAGGATTAGCCCCCACTCTGTCCTTGAGATGACGAAGCACACCCCAGTGGATGGCCATATCCATGATCAGGTAGAAAATGATGCCTAATGCTGCGATGCGGCTCAGGTCAAAAAAAGCGGTGAGCACTAAGCCAAATACGATGGTGTACACCAGTGTATGCTTTTGTACACTGCCGGGCATGTGGAAATGGCGGTGAGGAACCAGCTTCATTTCTGTCAGCATGGCGAGCATGCGTGAAACGGCAAAGACGCTGGCGATGATACCGCCCGCCGTTGCCAACATGGCGAGAATGACGGTAAACGCAACTGCCGCTTCACCCAGTGCGGGACGGGCAGCGGCGGCCAGGGAGTAGTCTTGGGTTTCGATAATTTCAGGCAAAGATAGGTTGCTGGCAACGGCAAAACCGACAAGGGCATAGATCACCACGCATAGCGCAATCGAGATCGTGATAGCTTTGCCAAGATTCCGCTTAGGATCTTTAAGCTCCGAACCACTATTGGTAATCGTCGTGAAGCCTTTAAATGCCAGTATGCCGAGCGCCGTAGCACCTAAAAAGCCCGTTATCGTAGGCGTAGGTGCATCGTTGCCAGCACCCATTTCGATGGAGTCGGCAATAAACACGCCGACAATACCAAACACTATAATGCCACCTATTTTGATAAATCCGAGCACCGAGGCGACGGTCTCGATCAAGCGGTTGGCGGATAAATTGATCAAAAAGGCTATTAGCAGTAAACCAACCCCGAGTAGGGGCACAAATAGTGAACGATCCCCCAGGTCAAACAACTCAAGCGTGTAGGAACCAAACGTTCTCGCCAAAAAACTCTGTGCGATCACCATGGAAAAATACATCAGGAGGGCATGAAAGGCGGTGGGAAGCGTCGGGCCATACGCTTTCTGTAAATACATGCCAATCCCACCTGCTGATGGGAAGGTATTGGACATTTTAACGTAAGAATAAGCGCTGAAAGAGACAATGACGGCAGCGGCCAGAAAGGCTAGAGGAAATAGCCGACCAATCATTTCGGCCATTTGGCCGGTTAGCGCAAAAATACCGGCCCCAATCATCACGCCGGTGCCTAATGCAACGGCACCGACCAACGAAAGACTGTTTTCTTTATATTGTGGCGTTCTATCCTGCCCAACCATGAAAGCGACTCCTTGTATTCACGGCAACCACAGCAGCAATAACTGCCAAGGACTCCTGTGCGGTGTTTTTTGATGCTATATAAATTAAATATAGAACCTATGTGCAGCCACATGGCAAATGACTAACGGAAGGTCTGATTTTGCGAGGCCACAGGCAAGCAGCTCTTACCCTAAACTAGCTAGTCTTGCTCCTGGTTGTGTCATGTAGCCGTTATGACTATTAATGACAGCTCCAAGGTTCCTGTTTAGCGTTGTCTTTAACGTTCTGATCGACGAAACGGTAATACTCCTTCTTAAAGCGGTTCCACCGATCAGCGCTGACCTGTATGTCATGGAGCTTGAGAATTTTTTCAACGTCATCGATGCAGAGCCTCAGCGCATCGTAAGCAAGGCTGATATTTCGGTTTTTCTCGTTGTAGACCACCTTATCCATTCCATAGAGTCGGTCGATATCTGACAGCGCTTCTTCAATGCGTTTGGATTTACTAGGCTTGATTTTTAAATTCCGAGTCACCAGTGTGTTTTTGGAAACACCCAAGCGGTGCTCTTGTTGTGTCGTTTTCATGGTCTTTCTCCCAGGCGCGTACATGTATATATAGAGTGGTTCAGTCCTTGTCTATTTTGTCCTTATGACCGCCGTGGTGTTTATGCATGAAAATATGCATCAGTGGGCATGCTGCCAAAAAGAGGAAAGGTAAGAACTGAAATAGGTGGAGACGGTGCTCGGTTCCAATCAGGTATCCCGCCCAAATGACAAACCCAGCAAGTGGCACCCACAACATCAGCAAACGACTACTTGTACTGTTACTCATAATCACCTCAGTAACTCGCCCAAAGAGCCAACAGCAGTTAAGGCCGTTGGTTTGGGAAAAATCAAATAAATAACCCCAATAACATCATGGATGATTTGTCTGAACGCAACCTGAACAGCATCGGAGGGAAATATGATCCTGATCAAGCGCCTCGCAAAAAGTAGGCGATAATTACCCAAGCGGTATCCATAGCCTCATTCCCATCATCATTAGGTTTTCGGTGAGCGATACAAAGCTTAATGGGTATTACTGTTGCCGACACAGGCGCACTTGAGCTCACGTTTATCGAGGTATATCGCTTTAAAGACAGAACCTGTCACACGGTGCCAACTAATAGCGCCAGTGGCGCAGCCAGCCAGATAAGCGTATCGGCCAGCAATTAGTAGCTTCGGAAGTATCTAGGCAAAAAAATAAAATGAGCATTGGAGACAGGTACTGCCCCTGGGGCAGTACCTGTACCTTAGAGTATGAACGTTTACAGATACCCTTTTTCTGCGAATGACGTGCATCCATCACTCCCTACCACCACATGGTCAATCACCCGTATATCCATCAAGCCAAGCGCTTCCTTCAGTCGCTCGGTAATACGCCGATCCGCATCACTAGGCTCAGGGTCACCGCTGGGGTGGTTATGCACCAGAATGACAGCGGCGGCGTTGTAGGCGAGCGCTGCTTTTAGCACTTCCCGTGGGTACACGCTGGCAGAATCAATAGTGCCGCGAAACAGCTCTTCAAAGCGGATGACGCGGTGCTGGCTGTCGAGGAACAGCACGCTGAACACCTCATACTCATAGTCCTGAAGCAACAGCTGCAGATGCTCAAACGCTTGCGAAGGCTGAGTAATCTTGCGGCCTTTGGCGAGCTTGCGGCGTGCGAACCGCTTGGCCATGGTGATGATGTCGGTTTCTGTGACCGGCGAAGTGACTAAGTAGGTGCCCGCCACTTCACCGGCTTTGAGTTTGCTATGGGGCATGATGACCTCCAAAAAATAAAGATGCCGGGGTGGTGGCCCCGGCATCTATGTCGTTAATGGTTGAAAGGAATATCTGTGAAAGTGACCGTTCACGCAGCCATCACTTGGCTCATGCGCCGCTCCATTTCCTCATGAAAGGTATCAACCCGCTCGGCAATCGTGCGGATCAGCGCCTCGTCTCGGTAAGCGCGTTTCACAAACAGCGGCATTCCGGGCCAGTAGCTCACAAAGTCGATCCATTCCCGTTCACTGACCCAGAGCCCACCCTGGCATTGGGGCACGTGCTCGTCGGGGATTTCCCCGCTGAGCAGCACCTCAATTTGGAACTTAGGCAGCTTGGTTTTGATCTCCAGCAGGCCGTTTGTCCCAATCAAGCTATCCGGTGAGTAGCCCACGTCGTGGTTGAGGATCAGGCCCACTTCTTTGGGTTTCGGTGCGCCGGTCATATCGCGATACAGCGAGCGGGCGACGCTCTCTAGCTCCTGCCCTCGCTTGGTGTGGGCATTGCCTTGAAACGGCTCGGCCAGCTCACCGGTCATACGCTCACCGATCAACTGGTGCATGTAAGTGATGGCTCCGGTACCCAACCCACCAGGGCCTTTACCATTCACCAGCAATGCCTTGAGTTCCGACATAGTGACGCGCCCAAGACGCGCTGCCAGCCACTCCGGCGAGCCTTGTGGCATGGTGAGTATCTTCATAACGCCTCCTGTAGGCGGTGAGTGAGCAGGCTGCGCCGCTATTTCACGGCTCGCTTGGTGAGGGATGCACGGAGCTTGTCGAAATCTGCCTGGGGCACCTGAACCGCAGCGCCGTATTTGCCGCTGAACCACTCTTGGGTAGTGGCTGGGCATTGGCTGATCAAACGCTGAATCTGACCCGCCTGAAAGGCCGTGACCCTCTTCACGACTGCTCGTGTGCTGGTCTGGCCGTTATCGTCTTGCCCGCGTGTGGTGATATTGAGCAAGGCGCACAGTACGTAGCGCTTGCCGTAGCTGGTAGACGATCCAAGCGCCTGGACGGCGTTCTTGTTACCGCTCATATCCGCAGGCAATAGCATGTTGGTCTCTTCCCGGTGGCCGTCCTTGTGCATCAGCACGCCCGTCACTTGAATGCCGCGTTCCTGTGTCTGAATACGGAAGCTCACCGCGAAGCCGTGTTTTTGTAGGATGGGGCGAACGGTATCGACGATATCCTCCAGCGTGGCGTAGCAACCGTTGTTGGTTTGCCCACGCTCTTCAATGCTGGGCAGCTCGGTCTGCATCGCCGCCATGGCAGCGCTGTAGGCCATCATGGCCTGGCGGTCCATCACGCGCTCCTGCATTTGCAGCAGGCGCTCCATTTTGTCGATATCGACATCAGGATTAAGGGCAGCTCGCTCAATCACCTGAATAATGGCGGTGCTATCAGCTGTAGGATGCGCTTCTAGCGCCGCTGAGTTTGGGGAATGCTGAGCGTTAGCGTCTGCTTGAAGGGAAGGCACTGGGCCTTTTTGGGAAGACGCATTTACTACATGAGTACGCTGTGCCATAGGGCACCTCCTTTTACGTGAAGAGGGTAAATGCGGGCTGGTCAGCCCTGTTCATGGGGTGTGTCATTTAACGAGTGGAGGAACGTCAGGTAAGTGACGCGCAATGTCAGCGGGATCGATACGCTCCAGGCGTATCTCCGCGCGATAGAACTCGCCCTGGGCACACACCAGCGACGTTGCGTGATGGGCGCCGTGCTCTAGCAGTTGTTTGGTTAGTCGAGTGAGAGCCATCTCAATGGCGTCGGAAATAAAGCTCATGCGGGTACCTCGCGGCATAAGCCCCACAGCAAAACGCCCAGCCTTTTTAGGGGCTGGGCGTCTATGCCGTGAGGGTTAGGATGATCATTAGGTGAATCGCTTGTGGGGATGGGTGTGTGGATGGTTACGACACCAGCTGTAGGGCGGCATCTAAGGCCTCCTGTTTGAGCTGTGCCCCCTGACCAAACCAGGCTGAGTCCATACGGGTATCGTTACTACGTGCCCGCTTGTCGTGATCGACGTATTCCGTGACGGCATTGAGCAACCCCCAGGCCGTGTCTTGGGCGGTCACCAAGTGAGCGCCACGCCCTTCGCCGTGGTAGAGCTTCTGCACCTTATTCAGCGCTCGGTAGTTGGGCAGTTTGGAGGGATCGTCCAGCGGCTTCTCGGCCCCACAAATTACTGACTGAAGATACTGCTGCGCTTCCTGCCGAGTGATTTTACGCTCCGCTAGTGTTTTCATCCGATACATGAAGTCATTCCATTGCGACACCGAAATGCCTAACTGACGCTTCACGGCACGCGGATCAAACTCTGAACGATGGGGCACCTTCACCGCTTGCGACGTTCCATCGACGGCAATCTGCAGCGTGTTATTGCACACCACCCGCACCGTGGTGGGTGTGGCCATGGTGGCAAGGGTGCCATCGCAGGAAGTGGCCAACAGCAGGTAGTCATTGACCTCATCCTGACCTTTGAGCGACGTGCTTAAGCCGCTACGTGCTAACGCCCAGAACTTACGTCCGCCTTTCAGCACGCCAGCGGTTTCTAGCTCATACCCGGCGTACTCGGTCAGGTCACGGTAAAACTCCAAAATCTCCTCGGGCTGCACCACCTTATAGCGCTGTGACACCACCGACAGCGGTGCTTTGGTATCTGAGCGGTAGAGCACTTTTTGCTCAGGGAACGAGTGAATGCTGCCCAGGTGGCTAGCTCCTTCGGCGATAAAGCGCACCGGCGCTTCTTCGATATGCCAATTCATACCGGCCTGTTGCTGCCAGACCTCCAGCGGTTGATGACGAGACAGTTGCTGCCCCAGGCCATGCCAAGGGGTATCGCCAACGTAAGCCATGTGTTCAACGAGATGTGCCATGAAGATTTCCTCATAGAGTTTTAATCAGTATCAATACAAACCACTCGTCGCCCGCCCTAACAGGAAGCGGGCTAGGCCGTGGTAACGCATACGAGATAGGAATCAGTGAACTGCGATTAGCGAGAGGGATAGCTAGGGTATTCTGCGAGCGGTAGTCGAAAGGTGTGGCCACACGCGCGGCACTCGATGTTGTCGAGCACCTTGGTATCTAGCTCCTCCCCCAACCGGGCACCGGCAACACCGCCTGCGGTACCCCCCACCAACGCACCGAACAGCGCACCGGCTAAGGTGCCTATCGATACGCCGACCGGGCCTGCGACAGCACCAACCACGGCACCGGCTTTGGCACCGCTCAGCGCTCCCATGGCACCGGTAGTACCACCGGACACAACACCGGTGGTTGCCCCCACATGGCGGCCTAATTGGCGGGGCATCAGCTGCGTTGATGTACAGCGTGGACAGTGGGCGGACATACGCCACCTCCTTGAGTGAAGTGAATTGAAAGCGCCCAAGTGATAGGGCTTCACTCAAGTAATACGGGGCTGAGTTTTCGTTATTTGAAGTAGCCTGCCAAAGCTGTTTTGAGCTTAAGAAAAGCACCACTACCAGGATGTGCCGGTGATACTTTTCTTCTCGAGCAGTGTGTCTGACACACAGGAATAACGGGGAGGTCCACCTCGAAAAGAGCGTGACTGAACCGGTTACTCATAGGCCATGCCGTTTTATGCTTTTGGGGTCCTTTATTATTACGGTTTGCTTACGTGCGTTAGCCTGTGTCTACGACACACCTATAAAACCTATTCATGACAGTATCATAGCGCTATACCGATATAGCCTACATTGCACAGTAGAGGGTATCCACAAGATACCCGACTAGACGATGCAGACACGTTAAAACTGACATACTAAAGAAGTAGCGATAGCCATTAACGTACGCATGAAAGCGTGCGACTGTTCGAACTCGGCAGCTCTCTTCGCTGTTCTAATACCCCATAGCATCCATGGGGCTGCGTGGTAATTTTGTAAGCCTGAGCGGTATCTGGTGAGCGTGGCGCGCAACGCGCTGCACCATAACCGCCTAGGAGTTGATCATGCAGACGTTAACGGCTCATTCAGATGACCTGCCCTCCCACGACGATGTGCGGGCTATTTTGGATGATTGGGAATATGACAGCGACGAGAGAGCGACAGATGCGTATGGAATGGTAAGGGAACAAAAAGAGACGCTGCCTTGGCTAGCGGATCTGGTTGGAGCAGAGAAAGATCTTGAGTGGCTGGTACAGCCATCTTGTTCGATAGACGCCTTGGTGCCTTGCCCCGTGATAGGGCAGCCAGGCTTTGTCACCTTTTATCATTCACCATTACTCACAACGCTCCACGCGATTTATACGGTGCTGGTGGGGTGGTTTGAAGCACGGGCCTTGATACGCCACTTTTGTCCAAGTGCCTATGCGGAGTGTTTCTTATGGGCTTTTAAAGACTGTGACTATCTTCATGAAGCGATGACAGCGGGATGGCGACCACTCACGATGATAGAGCTGCCTTCCTTGCTTGGGGATCTAAAGCAACGGCTAGCGGCGTTTCATCAAGCGACACAGTCTGGCGGTTGCTGGGAGAGGCGGCGTTACTTGGCACGTAAGCGAGACCATAATCGGTGGGCAGCCACGCAGCTACTGGAAGGGCTCTTTGACCGCCACGCCAAATTGCTTGTCGTACGGGTAGATGTAGGCTACACCGAGTATGCCGCACCCTATATGGATGCCAGCATGGTGCATCAGCATCGCCAACGCTTATGTAAAGCCTTCCATCAGCATAGCCTGTTCACACACCTGCTGGGCTACATCTGGAAACTGGAGTATGGCGAATATAAGGGGTTTCACTACCACATGTTATTTTTCTTCGACGGGTCAAAAGTGAGACAAGACGTTCGCTATGCCCAGCGTATTGGGGAGTACTGGAATACCACCATCACCCAGGGCCATGGAGTGTATTTCAACTGTAATTACCGCGCCGAGGAGCGCTACCACGCTAACGCGATGGGGCTAGTGACCTATCACGATGCCGAGAAGCGCCAAGGGCTGATACACATCATCCGTTACTTAACGAAAATTGATGAGTACGCCACGCTCACGGTTCATGGTGATACCTTTGGCCACAGCCAATCTTCTACACCACACCGTGGCTTTGACGCTAAGCCCCTTGGACGGCCTCGACGTCATGCGTCACTGACTTAGCATCGTCCAGTCCTAAGGCACGGCATTGCCGTAGCGAGTAGCGAATAATTCACCGTAAAAACCCTTATTTCCGTCTCTGAAGACGCCTGCCGTAGTGACTACGGCAAATACATCCTATGGACACATTCCGCCGCTGTAATGGCAGGCATCTTCATTGATAGGAGCTTACCCAATGGACGAAGCACTTTTTTTCTCACTGCAACTAGAGAAATTCCCCGGACATGAAGAAACCATGCGGCAGTTTGCTGAAGCCAACGGCATTCCCTTCGACCTAGCAAGCATTTATCAGCTCATTGAGGATCGGCGACGCGACGAACAGCGCCACAAGGCTGAAGAGGCGCTAGCTCGACAAGACGAAGATGATGAGGACTGCCTAGGGTCTTGGCGTTCCTACATCAATGCTAGGCTCAACCGCTCTGCACCTATGCCTGATAGACATCAGACACTACAAGCGATGCAAACGCCCTCTGGTGCCGTGATCAAGGAGACAGAACTCATAGCGTGTGTCATCGCACGCCGCAAAACATTAGGGCTTACCCAAGCTGACTTTGCACGCCGATTAGGAGTCAGCGTGCGCACGTATCAAGACTGGGAACAGAGAAGACGTAGACCATCAGCCATGGCGGAAAAAATACTTCAGCAAATGCTGTCAGTCACAGATCCTGCCACGCAAATGGTCATACATAACAACCGGTAGTTGCCAGACGACTTACGCTTCAGAACCGGCAATCAACGCATAACGACGGACATAACGGCGATTTAAATATCGAAAAAACAGGCTGAATCACGCCTTATTCAGCGAATTTTCACAAAAAGCTGATTTTCAATGTCCGTTAAAGGCTTGCAAATGCAGATGTATCCGGCATTTTTCGCAGTCGCCAAGCACGCCGGTTTGAGTCGATACGTCCGATAGGCTCTAACAGAAGACCATGAGCCTTGAGCACTTCACTGGCTTTTTTAAACCGAATGGACAGCGCTTTTTGTGTTTTAGGAAACCCGACTTCTTGGCCTTTCTGAAGGTAGGCGGGCAACAGCTCAAGCCAATCGGTCATGCTCCATTCAATGGCCTCATTCGCGTTATCTTCCCAACATTGAACCAGCGCTTGGGCAATGTCATCACTTTCATAAGCGTCTTCTTGACCATCGCGCTGTGCAAGTTGGAGCTGCTCCCAGAAAGCCTCTTCAGGCTGTCCTAAATTGACTGCCACGGCCTCTCCGATATGACAAAAGTCACTGAGTGGCCCTTGGCGACGATAGCGCGCTGCTTTTTCCGGAGGCACTAAGTAATGGACACTCTGCTGGACAAGGCCGAAGAGGGCTAACAACTCCGTCAAGGTGCCCGACAGCATTTCTGTCGCCTGTAAACCAAACCCACCGCGAGCGCCTGTCCCAGCATCCATACTGAGGGTGCGAGCCATTAGCGCGGTATCTGTGAGCGGCGACTCTAGACAGCTCATCATCACGGGGCACTGCACGTGAATGCGCATTTTTTGTTTCTTACTATCACGCCATACCCATTCAACTTCTTTACCTTCCATAACACCTAGCAGATTTTTTTGCTGCTGAGGAGTGAGTGAATCGAAACGCTCAAGGCTGATCACATATTCTTGCTGACAAAACGCATTAAATGCTGCAGTGCCGGTAGGCAAAGCGTTGTCCCCTGGCTGTCGAGACGGATCAATGAGCTTTTTAATAACGCGCTGCGCTTGAACAATATGGTCATTATCTCCACCACGAAGCTCTAAAAGCACCTGCTTTTTATCCGGCATCCAAGTAAGCATCATCCACGTGATCACCAACAACAGTGATGTCTCAGGCAACCCCGTCAGCCCTTTCAACCATGGTATTAACCTCTGCGGGACGGCTTGAATGTGAGTATTTATTACTTCCAAAGGCAGGCTACGGTGCGGTATTACGTAGGGTACATCGTCAAATGACGCCCCAGAAAGAGCGACCTGCGGTGACATTGAGTCAACCCTGTAAGCACCCTGGTGGCAGTTAATAACGCGAAAAGAGGGCGCCCTTTCTACACAGCCTGCCCGACCATACACGGGCCTCGTAGACAGCGGCACGCTTGCTCGCTCGGTAAATTTCTCCAGAGCTGAGCGAATGGCACTATTAGACACTTCTACACCGACTCGATGAAAACACGCGGCATTGACGGCTTGACGAATCTCATCCACCCCAGGTGGAAACAGCGTACCGCTGCTCCGTTCCATGAGCAGAACATTTCCTGATGAATTAGCACATGGCTGATAGTAGGTGTTCAGGTAGTTCAGTACCAAATGCTGCTTCTCTTCAGCTGACATGCGTTTTTTATGCTGCGTCTGATTCTTTTTTTCCTGAGAAGATATCTGAGCGGATGGAAATGCAACGTTTTGAACAGGTGGTTGCGGATAAGAGGTGTTGTGATATGACGGATAGGCCGCGCTGTTATACGACGAAGAGACAGCTTCATGGGCGATTTTCGAAGGGTCGGTATTCATAATGTATAATGGGGATGGCTGACGCGCATCGCTTTCAGGCCCACTATAAGCTTGACGGGCCATATCAGACAGATTTTTTTTTAAAGCATCCAGCGATTCGCGTTTATTATTACTCTGACTTTCACGGTGAGGATGCTCTCCATAAGGATCATTAGAATCATCCATTAATAACACCTCGCTTCGCTAGACAATACAGACGGTTATATTAAGCGAACTATAGCGCATGTGACCATTGGGAATAGCACTCTTCCATCCGGTGACTACCTCCTAGTGGTTTTGCATGCAGGATCAAACAGCCCACTACGCCCTGCCTTTCTGAACAGCTGCTACCAATGCCGTATAAGCTCGTTCGATAATGTTATTCATCCACCCGCCATCCTCGATACACGCCTCCGTAAAGGCATCCAGGCCATTGCATAGGGTAACGGCTCCGGCGAAGTCACCAAAGATCGCCCGCCACTGATCGTAAATAGGCACTAGGCTATCTACTAGATCATCATGGGCTATGGGCTCAAGCAGCAGACACTCATAAGCCGCTAGCTCGGTGAGGAGCGCTGTGCAAGCGGCATGAGGTATTGGAAATGTAAAAGATTTATGGATCGGGATAAGCCGTCATGACGCTAATTCAACAGCTCATCGCGACCAGAGGGCCGCTTTACAATGCTTTAACAGGGAATCTTAGATAGCGCATTATAGAGTGTTGCACCGGGCGACATTCAAGCACAATTAGCATGATAGGCAGAATGTTCTACGAATAATGAGTATTTATGGCTTAGTTAAAAATATCACCAAGACTCGTCGCTTCCCAGAGATTCGAAAAGTAGACAGCGACGTCTTCTAGCGAACCCAGCTGATCCACCTGTCTTTCCAACGCGACCGGCAGCTCACCAAAACGGTCTTCCAACAAGCAGATCAAAATATCTTTAGCCAGCCTCTCCTCTGCGTACTGGATACGGCTTAAGGTTTCCGCTGCGAAGCCCTGCCACTCTGGGATTTGTGTACTGGGCGCAGTACTCCACCGCCCCCCAAAATGCAACGCGTGGCGCATCCGGCCAACACGACCGCCAGAGCCGCCCTGCTCATCAATCACTTTGAGCTTTTTTAGCTTCTCGTAAAAGACGTTTTCCACGGCATCGCGAATGCGCTGATCGTTGGGATAGCACGTAAACATCTTGAGCGAGTGATTCAACCAGCAAATGTTATCCGCTATTCGCTTCCCATACACCTTATAGGCCGTTGGCCAGTGGATCTTCTCTCCAAAGGAAAAATTGAACAGCATTGCCTTGATAAGCGAGACCATCACAACTTCTTGATCTTTCTGCGAGGGCGGATTGTTCTTTGCGTGCCCGCCCTTTGTAGCGCGCTGAATCTCAAAATCGTGAGGCTCCGGCATCACCATCGAGAGTGCCGCTAGGTGCCGCTCAGCCTCAATCAGAGAAGATGACATGCGGGAAAACAGTAGCGGCGCATCGCCGCCTAACTGAGCCCCTGAGACCACCGCCTCCAATAGCGCATGTTGGCGACTCACATAGGACGCATGGCTGAGCACTTGGTCGGCATGGCGCTTGTTCAGGGCAACTTCTGACGTTGCGTTTACCGGTGGCATATCCATAGGAATCGGCAAAAAGAGAGGTGGCTCTGTTTCACTCTGTTTGCCCGTCGCTTCTTTGATTCTGTCCAGCCTGCTTTTTTCGTCGTCTACCCCTTCTAGCATCATGACGCACTCTATAGCCTTTTCGGCACGCCTAAGCAGGTCGTCTGCTGGTCCCATCAGTGCAGAGTAGGGCTTGAAGGGCTGGGCTGGCGGGCGAACAAAACAACAGCCTTTTTCCCACATCGATACTTCTGAAGCAGGATGAGATTTTTTAGCAGCAACTGGCTGACTAGGTTGAGGCTTATCGGACACGACCTTCCCTCAAATCATCCCCTCCTGATTTGGCGGGTGAGTTCTCACCGGCGATGTAACATCAAAACAATGGACGCGGGGGTCACTCCGCCGATTGTGACATAGAAGCGTCTGAACGCTTCAGCAGGTACGAGTGAATATCCACCTGAATCTGCTCGCGTGTCATATCGAGAATTTGATATTCACGATTGAGCTTAAATAGTTTTTTGGCCCACTCCGCAGCTACAGACTCAATACCACCCCTGTGGCGACTGATCACCTCGGGGTCGTTGTACAGCATATTTTTAACCATGGCCGCTAACAAGACGTGATGCTCCTGCTCTGAGGCAGGCCTGATACGTTGATTAGCGCCTTTGCTTGCCCGCTGGGAGTAATGCTTACCTTCAAGATTGCTCAAGATATCAAGCGCTGCTAGGTGCCTTTGCGCCTCCAGCAGGCGCGACTGCATAAGCTGGAAGGAGCGCTGCAAGCTGCTGTTAAATCTGCCCATACCTGCCGCAGTCATCGGTGACAATCCTCTTCGGTATTCGTGCAGGACAGAGACTACCTGACGAAGCGCTTGATCGGCATGATGAGCACGCTGCTTATGAAGGGCTACTTTCCCCTGCCGCAAAGCGATAGGCTTGCTCTCTTCGTCGGGCCGATAGCGGCCAAGCTCTAGATCGGAGAACAGCTCGTTAAGGCGAGCATTACGCTCCTCAGCTTCTGACACACCAAGATGCTCGAACACCTGCTCGACAACCTGACAAGCATGCCTAGCTAGCTCCTGGCCTGCCCAGCGCATAGCAGTGGATGGTGGCAAATGTTCCCGCCGCTTCTGCTCATGGGATGACTGTTCGTGTGAATGGCTCAAACCTATTCCTCGCGCTCTCAATTAGCTGAATGACTATAGCAAGGCCTTGATAGCTCAGTCAGCTCTTCTCAAACAGCACAAGCTAGCCATTACTCCCCCTCCCTCCATCATCACTCCTAGTCGACCTCTCTAGAAGTCCTCATTAGCTATTAACGTTCATGTCTGGTTCTGCCATACACAGCCGCCAATTGCATCAGCCCACCCGGAAAACTCACTCAGAAAAAAAATAAAAAATCAAACAGGCTGCTTCAACAAGGCGCGCTTCTAAGCAACACCATCGAGTATCTCACCCGAAAAAAGAGAAGATTTGGTCATTGAGTTAACGCCATAGAGAGGCGCATCCGATGACCTATCCATTACTAAAACCTGAGCAAGTCGCAGAGCTACTAGGCATGGGCATTAGCTGGGTCTACAGCAACAAGCACAAAATTGGATATATCCAGTTTGGCAAGGCAATTCGTTTTGAGCATGACGCCGTTACAGAGTACGCTAGAGGATGCAGGCGCGATCCTCAATTAAAGGAGGATCGTCAATGGGATACAAAGTCTCACAAAGGAAAGATCGAGGTACGTGGATCGTCCGCGCCAGGGTCAACGGCCAGCGTACTCAGCGAACTTTTCAAACAGAAGGAGAAGCGAGGCAATACGCACTAAAGGCAGAGGCCCAACGCCAAGAAGATGAGTTCAATGGAGTAATGGGCCGCAAGCCCAAACGCACTTTTTCGGAGGGTTTGCAGCGAATGGTCAGCGAATATGACGTTCGCTCTCAGAAGCAGCACATCCTGCTGGTCGCCAGATGGATGGATGAGCATGCTCCAAACGTCATCATCGGCCAGGAATTGCTAGATGCGGCGCGCAGGATGCAGAAAGCCCTGAAAGAGAAGGGATTAGCACAGTCGACCATCAACAATCGCATTCAGGTCGTCAAGCGAGTGCTATCGCTATCGTACCGCGAATGGGATTGGATTGACTTGCCACTTGACGGGAAATTGCGAAAGCCATCGCCAAAAAATGATCGCCACGTCTTCCTCTCAGAGCTGGAACTTGCTGAGCTACTCGAAGCTGTTCCCGCACGGTATGAGGTTGAACGAAAAGTAGTATTACTCGCTATGCTGACAGGGATGAGGCGTGGCGAGCTTATGGCCCTGGAGCCGAACAACGTTTACAACGGACGGATTGTGCTCAAGCCACACCAAACGAAGAACGGTAGGCCGAGGGTCATTCCCCTATCCGAGGAGGCGATACCGCTACTTAGTAGCTTACCGTTTGAGACGACGGGCGATAGAGTCAGGAGCGCGTTTGAAAGGGCTCGCGAAGCTATTGGGCGTCCAGACCTACGTTTTCACGATTTGCGGCACTGCTACGCATCGTTACTGGTCAGCAAAGGAGAATCACTAACGAGTATCAGGGATTTGCTGGGGCATTCATCGCTGACAGTGACCAGCCGGTATGCTCACGCTGATCCGACACGATGGGATAGTGTTATTGCCAGATTGCCGCGCATTGGCAACCAAATGACAACCAAGCACTGACAAAAAGAAGCTCTAATCTCTGTAACCAATTGATTTCATTGGTGGGCCCAGTAGGACTTGAACCTACGACCAAGGGATTATGAGTCCCCTGCTCTAACCAACTGAGCTATAGGCCCGAAAAGCGTGCATATAATAGCGAATGTGGGGGGGCGAGGCTACCCCTTGGTGCGCTATCTTAAGGCGAAGTCGGCATTTTTTCGGCACTAATTACCGGCGCTGGGGTCTGGTGGTGAATGCTTCTATGGAGAATCGCTTTGAAAGCTTTGATGGCTCTTTTCCCGCTGCTGTTGGCGCTGCCGGTGCAGGCGGATTGGCAGCTTGATCCTGGCCAATCCCAGGTGCAGGCGTCGATTACCCAACTGGATGGCGAGGCCCCGCAAACTCATCACCATCAGGTGAATAATTTACAGGGCGATATTGCTGCCGATGGCACGCTGCGCCTGCCGCTGCGCTTGAGCCAAACCGATCTGCTCAATCGCTTTGGGGAACTGCCGCCGTGGGTGGGCTTGCTGGCGAATACCACGCTGGTCACGCTGGTGGCGCAAATGCCGCCGGAGCGGTTAGACGGCTTGGATATTGGCGAGTCGATGGTAGAAACCCTCACCTTTCGGGTGCAAACCGACCTGATTAACCAAGAAGAGGCGGTGCCGCTGCGCTTTACCCGCGAGGGGTTAAACGAGGTGCGCGTGACCCACGCCGAACCCATGGCGCTGGATGGCAACGCGCTGATGGCCAACAGCACGGTGCGTACCGTGCTGTCGATGTTGGGCTACCAGCAGATCGATGAGCATGTGCCCGTCACGCTAAATGCGCTGCTGGTGAACCGCTAACGCTTGGCTTAGCCACTGATGAGCGCCTAGTGGCTAAGCGCTTCAACGTCGCCTGCTTGGGCGGCACCGGTTTGTACCCGCCATTGGGCGGCATAATGGCCGTCAGCGTCTAGCAGGCTGGCATGGGTGCCGCGCTCGGCCACTTGGCCTTTTTCAATCACCACAATCTCATCGGCGTGCACAATGGTGGAAAGCCGGTGGGCAATCATAATCACCGTTCGGCCGTGGGCGATGCGCTTTAGCGAGCGCTGAATGGCCGCTTCGGTTTCGTTATCCACCGCACTGGTGGCTTCATCCAGCACCAGAATTGGCGGGTCTTTTAACAGCGCCCGCGCTAGTGACAGCCGCTGGCGTTGGCCGCCAGAAAGGCGCACGCCCCGCTCGCCTACCGGCGTATCCAGCCCTTGGGGCAGCGTTTCGATAAAGCTCCAGGCTTCGGCGGTTTTGGCGGCATCGATAATCGCGGCATCCTCGGCATCCGGTTGGCCGTAGGCGATGTTGTCGCGAATACTGCCTTCGAACAGATACACATCCTGGCTCACTAGACCAATCGCCTGTCGAAGTGAGTGCATGCTGACGTCGGTGATGGGCTGGCCATCTACCCGCACACGGCCACTGGCGGGGTCGTAAAAGCGCAGCAGCAGTTTGATCAGCGTCGATTTACCCGAGCCGGTGGCCCCCACCAGCGCCAGCGTATTGCCAGCGGGCACGTGTAGATTCACACCGTTCACGCCCACCTGGCTGGCTTCATATTGAAAGCTCACCGCCTCGAAACGCACGTCGCCTTTTACGGGGGAGGTTAAAGGCGTGGTGCTGTCGTCCTTCACGGTAATCGGTACTTCGAGCAAATCTAGAATCCGTTTGGTGCTGGCCATGGCGCGCTCGAACAGGTCGATCACTTGGGCAAGGCCGGTGAGCGGCCACAGCAGGCGCTGGGTGAGGAACACCAGCACGCCATACGCGCCCACGTTGAGGCTGCCGTTCAGCGCCATCATGCCGCCGACGGTAAAGGTGGCGAGAAAGCCCGCCAGAATCGCCATGCGGATGACCGGAATAAACGCAGAACTGACTTTAATCGCGCGGCGGTTGGCTTCTACATAGGCTTCGCTGGCCTCCCGCAGCCGCTCTGCTTCCCGCGATTCGCTGGTGAAGCTTTTAATCGTGGCGATGCCGCTGAGGTTATTGGAGAGACGGCTGGCAAGGTCGCCTACTTTTTCGCGCACGTCGCTATACAGCGGCCCGGCTTTACGCTGGAAGAAAAACGCGCCCCAAATGATCAGCGGAATGGGCGTGAATGCTAGCAGCGCGATGAGCGGAGAAAGCACGAAGAACACCGCGCCTACGGCCACCACCGTGACCACTACTTGAATCAGCGCGTTAGCACCGCCATCCAGAAAGCGCTCTAGCTGGTTGACGTCATCGTTCATGGTGGCCACTAGCTGGCCGGAGCTTTTCGATTCGAAAAACGCCATATCGAGGCGCTGGGCGTGCTCATAGGTGTCTTGGCGCATATCCGCTTGCAGCCGCTGGGCCAGGTTGCGCCAGAGAATCTGGAACAGGTACTCAAACAGCGACTCCCCCGCCCAAATAAAGAAGGTGAGCACCGCCAAAATGGTGATCTGCTCTTGAGGCGATTCAAACCCCAGCCGCGCCACAAAGCTGTTTTCCTGGTTCACCACCACATCGATCGCCACGCCAATCAGAATTTCCGGGGCGATATCGAACAGCTTGTTGATAATCGAGCAAATCGTGGCGGTGATAATCTGCCGCCGATAGCCTTTGGCGTAGCGCAGCAGGCGCATTAAGGCGTGAAAGCTTTGATTGACGGACGCTTTGTCAGCGCGGGTCAGGGAAGAAGCCACATCAATTCCTTTTACGTTGTTATCTAGGGTGGTTAACCTTCAACACGTTACGCGGGTTGGCTCGCCCGCCGCACGTTGGCGAGCAAAGGGCTGCCGGTATCGGGATCGAGCAGCAGCGTGCACTCCACCTGATACAGCTCCCGCACCAGTGCAGGCGTCACCACCTCAGCGGGCGCGCCCTGGGAAACAATCTGCCCGTCGCGCATGGCAATCAGGTGGTCGGCGTAGCGGCAGGCGCTGGCTAGGTCGTGCAGCACCATCACCACGGTGCGGCCGTGGCAGGCCAGGTCGCGCACCAGCTCGAATACCTCTATTTGGTGGCCTAAGTCTAACGCGGAGGTGGGCTCGTCGAGTAGTAAAAGTGGCGTTTGCTGAGCGATGGTCATGGCGATCCAGGCGCGCTGGCGTTGGCCGCCGGAAAGCGCTTCCAAAGGCCGGTCGGCAAGCGCTTCAAGCCCGGCAGCGGCCAGGGCGTAGTGCACCACCTGTTGATCTTCCGCCGACCACTGGCGCAGCCAGCCCTGGTGGGGCTGGCGGCCAAAGCGAATTAACTCAGTTACGGTCAGCCCTTCCGGAGCGACCGCCTCTTGCGGCAGTAGTGCCAGCTTGGTGGCAAGTTGGCGGGCGGGCATCTGGGCGATGTCGTGGCCGTTGAGCAGCACGGCACCGCTGTCGGGTTTATGCAAGCGGGCAAGCCCAGAAAGCAGCGTGGATTTACCGCAGCCGTTGGGGCCAACAATGGCGGTTACCTGCCCGCTGGGCAGGCTGACGCCGAGTTCGTGAATCACTTGGCGCTGGCCGTAGCTCATGCTGAGCGCATCGGTGGAAAGCGTAGGTAATGTGTTCATGGGCGGCTCCGTTGCGGACGCATTAGTATCCAGAGTAGCCAGGGGCCACCCACTACGGCGGTAACAATCCCCACGGGGATCTCGATAGGGGCAAACAGCGTGCGGCCCGCTAAATCGGCCAGCACCATCACCAGGGCACCCGCCAGCGTGGCGGCTAGAATGGGAGCATGGCGGGCGCTGGAGAGCGAGCGGGCGATTTCAGGGCCGATCAGCGCCACCAAGCCCACCGGCCCTGCCACGGCAACGGCCAGCGCGGTGAGCACTACTGACAGTAACAGCACCTGCAGCCGCCGCACTTTCACAGCGGTGCCTAAGCCACTGGCGATGGCATCCTTAAAGCGCATCAGCGTGAGCGAGCGGGACAGCGCCAGCGCGGCCACCAGCCCAAGCGCCAAGCCAATACCCAATAGCTGTACCGCGCTTGCCGGGCGGGCATTGAGGGAACCAACGGTCCAGGGGTAGGCGGCGTTGGCGGTATCAATCGCTACCCGCGCCAACATCAGCTGCGTGACCGCGCCAAAAACAGCGCCCACGCCAATGCCCGCCACAATAAAGCGGTAGCCCTGGGTGCCGCTGCCCGCCGCTAGGCCAAAGGTGAGCACGGCGGCGGTGGTCGCCCCCGCCAGCGCCATGGCAGGCGGGGCAATCCCTACGCCTAACCCAACAATCGAGGCCACCGCAAAGGCGGTGGCACCGTTATCGATGCCGATAATGCCGGGGGTCGCCAAGCGGTTACGGGCCAGGGTTTGCATTAATACCCCGGCCAGCGCAAACGCAGCTCCAGTGAAACAGGCAGCGATCAGGCGCGGCAGGCGCAGCTGCTGCACCATAAACTCGGTCATTCTATCGCCCTGCCCCAGCAAGGAAGCCACCACCGCATTGGGGGAAAGCGTCACGCTGCCCAGGCTTAAATAGAGCACGCAGGCAGTGATTAGCGCGGCACTCAACCCGACATTGACCGCCACGGCGCGCTTTTCCAGCAGCACGCTCACCCCATAACGGGGCAGCGCAGCGCGCCAGTAGCCCTGCGGGGCAGCCACCGCGTGGGCGCTCGACTCTTCTTGATAAGCGGTGGATGTGCGGGGCAGTGCCACACCGCTGAGCGACTGTTTTGCCGTCATTTTCATAGCATCAGATAACCAAAGAGAGTGCGTTAGAGCATCGGCAGGCGCTTGGCCCGCACCACCGCAATCAGCACCGGCGCGCCGCATAGCGCGGTGAGTACGCCCAAGGGCAGCTCGGAGGGGGCGACGACGACACGGGAGATAATATCGGCGGTGAGTACGATCAGCGGGCCAACGGGCAGGCAGAACCAGAGCGTGCGGCGAATATCCGGCCCGGCGATGGCCCGCGCCACAAAAGGCACTACCAGCCCCACAAACGCAATCGGCCCGGCAATGGCGGTGGCCGCGCCGACCAATAGCGCCACACAGCCCACCGCCAGCCAGCGAATCAGCCCAGGGCGGTGCCCTAAACCGCTGGCGGCCCGCTCCCCTAGCGACAGCGCGGCCAGCGGCCGGGCAATCAATACAACGCCCACTCCTGCTACCAGCAGGCTGGGCAGCACAGCCCATAAATCGTCTAGCCGCCTACCGGCCAAGCTGCCCACCACCCAAAAGCGAATCTCATCGGCGGCGCGCTGGTCGTAGAGCAGCATCAGAGCGCTGAGCGAACCGAGCAGCCCCGAAAACGCGGCCCCCGCTAACACTAAGCGCACCGGGTCATTCCCCACACCGCGCAGCCGCGCCACGCTGAGTACGCATACGCAGCCGATCAGCGCGCCTAGCTGTGCCACGGGAATGCGTAAAGTGGCCGCGCTGGCCCCTAACACCAGCGCCAGGGAAACAGCAAACGCAGCGCCAGCGCTCACGCCCAACAAGCCCGGCTCGGCCAGCGGGTTGCGGGAAACGGCTTGTAGCAGCGCCCCCGCCACGCCTAGCGCCACGCCAACGGCAATGCCGATCAGCGTGCGGGGGGCGCGCAGCTCCCACACAATAAAGCGCGCCTCGTGATTATCCGCGCCCTGCAGCAAGCCCAGCACCTGGCGGGGGCCAATGCTGCCTGCGCCTATCAATAAACTAACGACGCTCACCACCACAAGGGCGGTGAGCAGAAGCAGCATCCAGGTACGTGGCGAACAGCGCCTGCCGCTCGCGAGGTGAGAAAAACGATTCACGGCACTCGTCACGGCAACAGGGCGTTCTCGATGTCATCCAGAATCACCTGGGCCGCCAGCGGGCCGTTGGCACTGCTCCAGAGCTGGCCATTCACTGGCACTACCCGCTCATTTTGCACAACGTTTAAGCGGTTGAAGGCGGCGCTCTGTTTGGCGCTCTCCAGTGCGGCTTGGCCGTCGTCGTTCAGCGTGGCCAAGAACAGCCAATCGCCGTCTACCTGAGAGAGGTTTTCAAGGCTTAATACGTCGCTATGCACGCCCCGCTCACCGATCAGCTCGCCGCCTTGCACATCCAGGCCGACGCGCTCTAACAGGCCGGTGGCAATCAGATTTTCCGACATCACCATCGGGCCGCCGGGCATCCAGCGCACCAGATAGGCGTTGCTGCCCACGTCGGCGTCAGCTACTGCGTCTGACATAGCGTCGACCCGCTGATCGACGGCGCTGATCGCTTCTTCAATGGCCTCTTCCTGGTTCAAAGCCTGGCCGAACAGGCGCGCTTCAGCTTCCCAGTTATCGGCCGCCAGTGGTTGCGTGTGGGGCACTACGGTAGGGGCGATTTGTGACAAAAGCTGGTACTGCTCCTCCGGCAGCTGTGCTGCGGCTAGAATCAGGTCCGGCTGCTGGGCCAGCACTGCTTCAATATTAATTTCCCGCACGACGCCCACAATCTCAGGGTGTTGTAGCTCGTTCGCGCTGAGGTAGTCGGTCACGTATTCCGCCACGTTGTCGCCGCCACGGGTGGTGACCGCCCCTACCGGGGTCACGCCCGCCGCCAGCGCGGCATCCAGCGCGCCCTCATATAGGGTGACTACACGCTCCGGGTGATCAACAACCTCAACGTCGCCGTAAGCCGTCTCCAGCGTGCGCGCTTGGGCGGTGCCCACCAGCAAGCCGCCCATCACCATCCCGAGTAAACCGCGCTGCAGTAACGTGTGTCGCATGTGAGCCTCTCCTGATTAACCGTTAATTCAATAGTAACGATTCTCAAAAACACTTGCACTCCTATTACATCGAATGCGGTGTTGCAGTTACTGCAACGTTAGGCTGCCCATATTAGTTAGCGGTCTAGCAAACTTTTATAGGCAAGCGCTCCCTACCCGTCACCGTTCCATTAATAGCAACACTATGTTCGATAAAACCATCTCGCAAGTGGGAACTTTTCTTCTTAGAATCCGCAACTCATTTGATAATTAGTTTCATTAGCAAACAAGACTCATATCAGGGGATCGCCATGCCACGCTTTACTCGCACCGCCCTCGCCAGTGCCATCGCGCTGAGCGTTACTGCCTCGGTGGCTAATGCGCAAGAATCAGCGCAACTGGATAACATTGTTGTCTCTGCCAGTGGGTTTGAGCAGGCAATGGTGGATGCTCCGGCGAGTATCTCGGTTATTTCCAGAGAAGAGCTTCAGCGCGAACGCATTACCAGCGTGGCTGATGCACTGCGTAATGTAGAAGGAGTCGATGTTGGCGGACAAGTGGGCAAAACCGGTGGCAGCAATATCAGCATTCGCGGTATGCCCAGCGACTACACGCTAATCCTGATTGATGGCCGCCGCCAAAATGCGGCTGGAAGCGTCACGCCTAACGGTTTTGGTGAAACCTCGACCAGCTTCTTCCCGCCGGTCTCCAGCATTGAACGTATTGAGGTAATTCGCGGGCCGATGTCGACACTGTATGGCTCTGATGCCATGGGCGGCGTGATCAACATTATTACCCGCCGAGTAGACCGCGAGTGGGTTGGCTCGGTCGGCGTCGAGAGTACCTTTAATGAAGATCGTGACTTTGGCGACCGCCGTGAAATCAACCTCTACACCAGCGGACCGCTGGTAGAGGACACGCTGGGCGTTCAACTGCGCGGGCGTTTGTATGAACGTGATGCATCAGAGCTTATCTACACCGACGCTAACGGCAACCCGGTTGAGGTAAGCCAGCGCGGCCCTAGCCCGGTAGAGGGCGATGTATACAACCTGGGCGGTAAACTGACCTGGACACCTAACGACAGCCACGACCTTTGGCTGGATGGGGAAGTGAACCGCCAGCGCTACAACAACGACGAGTGCCAACTCGGCACGCTGGATGGCCGCACCCGCAGCTGTGCGCCCAACCCTGGTGTGGCAAACGGCTATGCCGACGAGCTACGTTTTGAGCGGGAACAGGTGGCTATCGGCCATACTGGGCGCTTTGCCTCTGGCACGCTGGAATCGAGCCTAATGCGTAACACCACGGAAACCACTGGCCGTACGATTCCCGGTGAAGAGGGTGTTGCCTATGAGGGCTTCTCCAGCATTATTGGCGGTGCCCCGCGTAAGCTGGAAACCACCAATACGGTGCTGGATAGCAAGTTTATTATGCCGCTGGGTAACCACATGACCACCGTTGGCCTCCAGTGGTGGGATGCGGAGTTGGATGATGGCTTGGCTAATGAGACTTTCGAGCAAACCACTTGGTCGCTCTTTGCAGAAGACGAATGGATGCTGCGGGATGATCTCGCACTGACTCTGGGCGGCCGCTACGACCATCACGATGCGTTTGGCAGCCAGTTCAGCCCCCGTAGCTATTTAGTATGGAACACCACACCAAACTGGACATTAAAAGGCGGTGTGAGCCGTGGCTACAAGACCCCGACCCTGAATGACCTTCACGCGGGTATTAACGGGGTAACCGGCCAGGGCACGATCCTGACGATCGGCAACCCGGACCTTGAGCCGGAAACCAGCACCAGCAGCGAAATCGGCGCGCACTACGATAGCCAAACAGGCTTTACCGCCAGCGCGACGCTGTTCTACAACCAGTTCGACGATAAAATTGCCAGCGGCAACGATATCCTGATTGAAAACGACCCGCTTATCCCGGATGGCGTGTATAGCCAGGACGTGAATATCGATGAAGCGGTGACTCAGGGGGTTGAGCTCTCCACCAGCTATCAATTCACCCCCGATTGGCGCTTATCCGCTAATTACACCTACACCGATAGCGAGCAGAAAAGCGGCAATAACCGTGGCGAACCGCTAACTGATACGCCCGAACACGCGCTGAACGCCACGCTGCGTTGGCAGGCGACACCGAAGCTAGATACTTGGCTCTCTGCCGAGTACCGCAGCGAGCGTTATCGCAACCGTGAACGTGTTAGGGGCGCGCCCTCCTTCGCTGACCTGGGGGATTTCAAAGCCTACTCGCTGTTTCACCTAGGCGGCAGTTACGCGTTTACCGACCAATTTAACGTCAGCGCCACCCTCTACAACCTATTTGACAAAGACTTTGTCGACTACCGCGCCTACGGCGATGGCACCAGCTTCGGCAACGTTTACGCCAACAGCGAAGAGGGTCGCCGCCTGTGGCTCTCTGCTCGCTATGAGTTCTAAACAGACGCCCATGTAGTTTCACTTACTGTTTCAATGCTCACTTGCTGCCCCGGCTACGCACCGGGGCTTTTTTATGTTTTTTGTGGATCGCCTCAGCAGTAGCTTCCCTCTATAGCGACAATTCATGGTTTTAATATATGTCAACGCACTCGCTTGGGTAGTATGAGCAGCGCGCCTTTTACTCGCCTTCGCATTTACCACCTTTCACTCATGTTAGGAAACAGCCTGTTATGACGGTGCCTTCACTTGCCCGCCCACTCCCCTTTGTACTGCTACTGGTCTTCTCACTCTTCGCCAGCACCGCGCTGGCCCAATCTGCCCCACGAATCGAGCTGGCGAGCGTCAACCGGGAGCCGATTTATCAAGAGCTTAACCTGGTCGGCACGGTGAACTCCCTGGAGGATGCGCTGCTCTCCTCGTCGGTGGCGGGGCTGGTCGCGGCGATTAACGTGAACCCGGGCGACCGAGTCGAAGCAGGCGACACGCTGGTGGCGCTGGATGATGATTTGGCACGCTTTGAGCTAGCCGGGGCGCAAGCGGCAGAAGAGGAAGCCCGGGCTTCGCTTAGCGAAGCGCAGCGGCTGCTGCGAGAGGCGGAATCGGTGGGGGCTGGGCGCAACATTGCCGCTACGGAAGTGAGCGCCCGGCGCAGCGCGGTAAGCGTTGCCAACGCAGCGCTTTCCCGCCTGAACGCCGAACAATCACGGCTCAATGCGCTGTTGGAGCGCCATACCCTTACCGCGCCGTTCAGCGGTGTGGTCAGCGAGCGAAGCGTCAACCTGGGCGAGTGGGTCACACCGGGAGACAGCGTCGCCCGCTTGGTCAACCTCAACGCGCTGCGCGCTGATTTTCAGGTGCCCGAAGCGTTTTATACCGCTTTGGAGGAGAACGCTACACTCACCCTCACGGCAGGCGAGCAGAGCGCTGAAGCCCGCATCGCGACCTTAGTGCCGGTCAGCGCCTCTAGCGCGCGGACGTTTTTGCTGCGTGCCGAAGTGCCCGAAGCGCTGCCGCTCTACCCTGGCAATGCGGTCGACGCCGTGGTGAAAGCTGCCACCGAGCGCGATGGCATCACCGTCTCCCGGGATGCGCTTAGCCGTTACCCAGATGGCCGAGTCACGGTGTGGGTCGCCACGCCTGAAGACAGCGGCACCTATCAGGTACGCGAACAAAGAGTCGAGGTGGGCATCAACTTCGCTGAGCGCGTGGAAATCACCAGCGGGCTTTCCGGCAGCGAGCAGGTAGTGGTTCGCGGCAATGAATCCTTGGTGGAAGGCGTCAGCGTTGAAGCCGTTTCGGAGGGTGGCGAATAATGTTTGCTGCCCTGCTGCGCCAGCAAACCCTGGTGACCGTGATTGCGCTGATTTTCCTGCTGCTGGGCATCGCCGCAACGCTACGCATTCCGGTGCAGATGATTCCGGATATCGAAGCGCGCACCATTACCGTGGAAACGCGCTGGGCGGGCGCGACGCCCCAGGATATCGAAAAAGAGATTCTGGTGGAGCAGGAGCAGTACCTGCGCAATGTGCCTAACCTCACCCGCATGACGGCGGTAGCGGAAAGCGGCAGCGCCGAGATCGAGCTGGAGTTTCCGTTTAGCGTGGACATGACCGCCGCGCTGATTCAGGTGAACAACGCCTTAAGCCAGGTCTCCTCCTACCCCAATAACGTCGACCAGCCTCGGGTGGTGTCGGCCGCGTTCTCCACCGATGCGTTTTTGCGTTTTCACGTTGGCACCCTGCCCGGCAACCCCAACGCGCTGGATATCCAGCTGATGAGCGACTTCATCGAAGACCGCGTGCGCCCGCGCTTGGAAGGCATTGAAGGGGTCTCGGAAGTCGGCGTGAACGGCGGCGCCCAGCGCCAGCTGCAAATTTTGGTCGACCCCGCCGCCTTGGCCCAGCGCGGCGTCTCGCTGCTGGAGCTGCGCGAAGCGATTACCCAGCGCAACCGGGATATCTCCGGAGGCGAGCTGGACGCGGGAAAACGGCGTTACCTGGTGCGCACGCTGGGCCGATTTGATAGCGCCGAGGCGCTGGCACAGCTAGTGGTGGCCCGCGAGGGCGACAGCATCGTGCGGCTGGGCGATGTAGCGGACGTGCGCCAAGGGCAGTCGCGGCTTAATCAGCTGTCGTTCTACAACGGCGAGGCGGGGATTGGGATGGACCTGCGCCGGGAGAGCGGCGCCAATGTCATCGACATCAAATACGCGGTGCAGGATGAACTGGCGGCGATCAACGAGACCGTTCTGCGCCCTGCCGGCATGGAGATTGTGCTAACGGCCGATGACGTGCGCTACGTAGAAGCCTCAGTGAGCAACGTGTGGAGCAACCTGCTGCTAGGGGCTGCCTTTGCCACCCTGGTGATGTACCTGTTTTTGCGCTCGGCCCGCGCCACGTTTATCGGCGTCATCGGCATTCCGTTTTGTACCATTGCCGCCTTTTTGGGGCTGATGCTGACTGGCCGCACCATCAACGTCATCTCCATGGCGGGCATTGCCTTTGCCATTGGCATGAGCGTGGATAACAGCATCGTGGTGTTAGAGAACATCGAGCGCTACCGCCGCCAGGGGCTGGACCGTATTGAGTCGGCACTGCGCGGCGTGCAGGAGGTGTGGCCCGCCACGCTCGCCTCCACCGCCACTACCATCCTGGTGTTCTTACCGATTCTCTTCATCGAAGAGGAAGCCGGGCAGCTCTACTCCGACGTGGCCATCGCGGTGTCGGCGGCGATATTTGCCTCCATGCTGGTGGCCGTCACGCTGGTGCCCTCGCTCTGCTCGCGGTTTAGCTTTTCGATGCATCACGCGTCTAAACCTGACGACGCTCAAGCGCCCGACGACGAGCGCTCTTCTCGGCTGAGCGCGCTGCTGGAGCGGCTGATTGCGACGCCGCTACGCCGCGGGGTGATTCTAGTGCTGACGCTGCTGATCAGCGGCTGGACAATCCTGGCCCTGACACCGCCCGCCGAGTACTTGCCCGAAGGCGAGGAGCCCAAAACCTTTGCACGCATGAGCCCGCCCCCTGGCTACAGCCTGCAGGAGATGGCCAGCATTGCCGAGCAGGTCGAAGCGTACTTTCTGCCCCATGTACAGGCGGAGCCGGATGCCTTTTTAGCGGGCGATACCGAGGTGCCGCCGCTGGCTTACATGAACATGCGCGTGGCCCCCACGCAGCTTTTCATTGTTGCCGAAGCGGTCGACTCTTCGCATATCGAAGCATTGATGGAGGCACTCACTAACTACTACGAGCGCTTCCCCGGCATGCGCGCCTTTGCCTCGAAAGGCTCGATTATTTCCAGTAACGATGGCGGCACGCGAAGCATCAACCTGGATGTGGCGGGCCCGGACTTAGCCACGGTGTACGGCGCTGCCAATACGCTCTACCGCGAAGCCCAGGCGCAGTTTGGCAATCCGCGTATTCAAAGCCAGCCTTCGTCGCTGTCGCTCGACCAGCCCTTGATTCAAATTCGTCCCGACTGGGCCAGGGTCGCGGAGCTGGGAATTTCTGCCGAGGCGGTGGGGTTTTCGGTCTCTGCTCTGGGGGAAGGGGCGTAGAACGGCGTGGGCAGCCTGCTGCCGTTAATCGGCGTTGCACCGCTCAGCCAGCCCTTCGATATGATTACCATGCTGGGCTTTTTAATCCTGATGGGTACGGTGGTGAATAACCCCATTCTGGTGGTCGACCAGGCCAGACGGCGGCTGCATGACAAAACGCTCAGCGTTCAGGAGGCCGTATCACAGGCAGTACAAACCCGCCTGCGCCCCATCGCCATCACCACGCTGACCACCCTGTGCGGGCTCTCGCCGCTGGTCTTTTTGCCCGGCGAAGGTACCGAGCTGTATCGCGGCGTGGGGGCGATTGTGCTGTTTGGCCTGTTGGGTGCGGCGGTGGTCACGGTGACCTTCCTTCCCGCGCTGATGATCAGCGTACTCAAGATCACCGAGCGTCGTTCAGCCCGCTCGCGGGCATAAAAAACGCGGCCACCCATCGGCGGCCGCGTCTATTGCCTACTGACAGGATGTTTAGAAAGCGACGTTCAGGCCCAGCCACACCCGGCGGCCGTCATCCACATAGCCATACTCGTCGTAGGTGATGCGCTCATCAAACAGGTTGTAGATACCGGCGTTCAACGTGGCGCTGTTGTTGAGCTGATAGCCAATACCCGCATCCACGAAGGTGTAGGACGGCGCGACAATCGCGCTTTGCGACGGCCCGGTGGTGGGCTGGCTCTCTTCACCCCGGTAGCTCACTTTGGTCCACTGGCTAAGCCGTGCGTTCACGTCCCAATCCAGCGTGGCCGAGACCTGATGGCGAGGCAGCTGGGTCAGCGGCTCGCCAGCGTACTCGCCGCTTTTCTGTTCGGAATCGGTAAAGGTGTAGCTGGCGGTTAGCGCTAGCGTGTCGGTCAGCGGTGCGCCTAGGCTGGCCTCGACCCCTTGGGTCACTGCATCGTCGATATTGACGCGGTACGTGGGGTCACTGCCGAACTGGTTCGGGCCTGCATTGCAAATATCGATGGGGCAGGCGATACGGGTAATTTTGTCCTCGAAATCGTTATGGAACAGCGTGAGGCTGCCGTTCAGGCCTGCGTCGTTACCGTACAGCAAGGCGATCTCTTTGTTGAGCGAGGTTTCCGGCTCGAGATCCGGGTTGCCGTATACGTTACCGCCACGGCTGATTTGCCCCCAGTCCGGGGTAATTTCCCGCAGGTTGGGGGAACGGTAGCCGGTGGATACACCGCCTTTCAGCGTCCATTCAGGTGTCATGTTCCATACGCTGTAAAGGCGCGGGCTGAGGTGGCTGCCATAGTTGTCGTCATCGTCCAGGCGCAGCCCGCCGGTCAGTGCCCAGGCGTCTGTCAGCATCCACTCATCTTCCATAAACAGCGCCCACTGGCTGTTTTCAACCGCCGTACGGTCGGAGATTTGGTTGGTGGTGCCATCCTCCAGCGACTCCTCTTCCCAGCTCGCGCCGACGGTGAGCATGTGCATACCCAAGGGAATCACTGCGCTGGTTTTCGCGGTGGTGTTGGTAATCTCGATATCCCGCGCTTGGTTTTCGCTGCGCTCACGCTGTACGAAGGTTTCGCTGGTGCCCCAGTCGAAGCGGCCGCTATGGGTCAGCGCTACATGGCTATTGGTGTATTCACCGATACTGTCGGTGCAGCCGCCACGGCACCCTTCCGCAGGCGCCGAGCGCCCAACCAGCGAGCGGCGATCCTGCTCGGTGATCCCCGCTTCTGCAGTAAAGTCGTGGTTATCGCTGGCGGCCAGGCTTAGCCGTGCGGTCAGGCTTTGCAAGCTCTTCTCTTCGTAGCCGTTTTCAATATCGTCTTCGTCGCGTTCTGAGGTGCGGCCATACAGCTGCAGGCCTAAACGATCCGCCACCAGCGGCCCGCTTAGGTAGAAGTTGGCTTGGCGGCTGTCGCCGGAGGCGCTGTCTTCCTGCAGCACGGTATCAAGCTGGATATTGCCGTGCCAGCTATCCGCCACTTTGCGGGTAATCACATTGATCACCCCGCCGATGGCATCGGAGCCGTATAGGGTCGACATCGGCCCGCGCACCACCTCGATACGCTCGATGGCTTGCAGCGGCGGCAGCCAATCCTGTTCGAAGCCTGCGCTGCCGTTGGGTCGTGATTCGCGGGAGTTTTGTGGGCGGCCATCCACCAGAATCAGCGTGTATTGGGAGGGCATACCCCGAATGGAAATATCGTTGCCGTTATCGCCACGCCCGCCACCAGTGACGACCACGCCCGGTACGTCGCGCAGCGCATCGGTGACGTTTTGATAGTGACCACGCTCCAGCTCTTCGCGGGAGATGACGCTGATTGAGGCGGGCGCACTGCTAATTTGCTGCTCAAAGCCAGAAGCGGTGACCACGATATCGTTGAGCTGAGGCGTTTCTTGAGCCGCAACTGCCCCGCAGGCGAGAGATGAGATAGCGCTGGCCAGCAGCGTACGGCGCAAACGTAAAGACATAGCGGGTTCCTTTGAATTGAAAGAGCACTTATACTTAAATACGAATTATTAGCATTTGTATTTTTGCATACTCTTTGCACAAAGAGGCGGGACGGTGCGTTCAACCAACCGGAACACAAATGGCAATTATTTTCATTCAAACAATTAAGTGGCACAATGGCGTGACCTCGTTCCCCCAGTGGCCCCGACTATGTACGATTTTGATGAACTCGCCGCCTTTGCCGATGTGATGACCACCGGCAGCCTGACGCGCAGCGCACAGAAGCTCGGGCTTGCTAAATCCACGTTAAGCCGGCGCATTAGTCAGCTAGAAGCCCGGCTGAACCAGCCGCTGCTGCGCCGACAAGCCAACCGTCTTATCCCCACCGAAGCCGGTCTGTTATTTCAAAGTTACTGCACCGAACTGCTGGCCATGGCCGCCCATAGCCAAGAGGCGCTAGCAGAACTTCGCGAGGAGATCAGCGGTAAAGTGACGCTGGAGGTACACGGTGCGCTGGCCCGAGGCTGGATGGCGGGGGTGATGGATGCGTTTTTAACCCGCTACCCCAAGGTCGAGCTAACCTTGCACACCCGGGAAACGCCGCCTAGTAAAATGCACAGCAATAGCGTGCATATCTGGCTAGGCGCTACCCATGAGTGTGGCTTGAACCAAGAGCGCCTGGGGCACCTCACTCGTGGCTTATATGCCAGCCCCAACTATTTAGCCCGCGCGGGCACGCCGCACCACCCCAGCGAACTCGCTTCACATGCGTGGATTGACCTGTTGGATACCGCCTCTAGCGGCCTGCTGCTGCATCATGCCGAGCATTCTGACTACCTGTTTGATGCGCCCCGTTCACGGCTGCGGGTGGATCTGACGGTGCTACACATTGATGCCATTGCCTATGGCCAGGGCATTGGCCTGCTGCCCCACTGGGTGGTCGAGAAGCGTGAGTGCCATCACCCTGGCGATTTGGTGAACTGTTTGCCGGGCTGGGAGCCTGCCCCGCTCCCCATCACGCTGCTTTACGCTTACGGGCACCACTCCCGCCGGGTAAATGCGCTGCTTGAGTTTCTCCGCGAGCAAGTACCTGCTGCGTGGCAAACGCTTCCCGAGGCCACTCATGCCACCTAAGACATTCGCCTTGCCAGTTAGCCGCCTAATTACTGACAATAGGCAGCCGATGATCGTCAAGGAACGTTAATGCTCGCTGAACTCTTCGCCGTCATGGCGCCAGTGCTGGCCGGTGCCGGGCTGGGTTTTTTATGGGTACGCTTAGGGCAACCCTACCCCGTCGATTTTATTACGCGTTTGGTATTCAACATTGGTACCCCTGCGCTGGTACTGGCGTCGCTCTCTGGTGCCAACATTGATGCCGGCACCTTTGGGCAGATGATGCTGGCCACCGCGCTGGTCATTATCAGCATGGGGGCAGCCAGCTTTGCCGTGGCCAAACTGCTGCGTCGAGATTGGCGGGTACTGATCGCGCCGATGATGTATCCCAACACGGGCAATATGGGGCTGCCTGTCGTGCTTTACGCTTTCGGCAGCGCAGGTTTTGCTTACGGTATTACGGTGATGGTGACGGTATCGCTGTTTCAGTTCACCTTAGGAGCCGTGCTCAGCAGTAGCGGAAGCCCGATTAAAACGCTGATTAAAACCCCTACGGTTTATGCCATCTTAATTTCCATGACCCTGCTGTTGACCGACACGCCGCTCCCGCTATGGATGGCCAACACCGTTGATTTAATGTCTGGGTTCACAGTACCGCTGATGCTCATCACCCTCGGTGTGTCGCTCGCTAGTATTCAGGTGAAAAGCTTACGCTCAGGGGTTGGCTTTAGCTTGATCCGTATCCCTCTGGCCGCCGCTGCCGCTTGGTTTATTTCTGGTTGGCTTGGCTTACCGCCGCTGGCGCAGAGCATTTTGGTGGTGCAAATGTGCATGCCCGTGGCGGTATTCAACTATCTGTTTGCCCAGCGCGCCCGGCGCGAACCCGCTTATGTGGCCAGTTTAGTCTTCTGCTCAACGCTCATGGCGCTGATCTATTTACCGGTACTGTTGGCACTGTTGATGTAGCGCCGGGGAACCCCCGCCCGCTTACGGCAGTCACTGCTAGACTTAGACTCTGATCCAGCGCTAACAGAGGACACTCGATGCCAACTCGACACGCTATGCCCAATCGATATGTCGGCCCCCTGATGACTCCACGCCGTTCACTGCGTTTACAGGCTAAACGCTGGGTGGCTCCTTCCCTGGTGGGGCTGCTGCTTGCCAGCACTGCCCAGGCAGAGGTGGTTCATTATGCCCTGGAAACCGACCACTTCGCGATTACCATTGAGCGTGTGGCCGATGGCTTTGCGAACCCGTGGGCGGTGGCGTTTCTTCCCGATGGTCGCTACTTGGTGAGCGAGCGCAGCGGTGAGTTAAATCTCGTTGACTCTGACGGGCAAACGCAAGTGCTTGAAGGCATGCCCCAAGTGAGCCAGAACGGCCAAGGTGGCCTGCTGGATGTGGCGCTGCACCCTGAGTTTGGCGATGGCGAGCACGATTGGATCTACTTTACCTGGAGCAAGCCTGAGGGCGATAACAGCCGTTCAGCGCTCTCCCGCGTTAAGTGGAAAGGGGATTCGTTAGGCGACGTTGAGCACCTTTTCGAGCAGGATCGCGCCTCCTCTCCCGGTCGACACTACGGCTCCCGTTTGGCATGGCTCAAAGATGGCACGCTGCTGATGAGCATCGGAGACCGCGGCGTAGACCCTTCTCGCGCTCAGGCCAGCGATGACCACGCAGGCTCTACCCTTCGGCTCACCGAGACCGAAGAGGCCCCTGGCGATAATCCCTTTGTGGATGACGACGATACACTGGATGAAATTTACACCATGGGCAATCGCAACATTCAGGGCATGACCGTTCTCAGCAATGGTGAACCTTGGGCCACCGAGCACGGCCCGCGAACGGGTGATGAGCTGAATCAGATTGTGCCTGGCAATAACTACGGCTGGCCGGAGGTGAGTTTAGGCAATGACTACAGCACCAACGAGCCGATAGGCGTTGAATCTAAGCCTGGCATGGTTGACCCGGTGTATCGCTTTGATGGGCGCTTTGCCCCCTCAGGTCTTGCCGAGGTGACTAGCGATGCCTTTGAGCCCTGGCAAGGAAGCCTGCTGGCGGGTGGTCTGGGCAGCCAAAAGCTGCTGCGCCTTACCCTTGAAGAGGGTCAAGTGGCCGATGAAGAGCTGATTTTAGAAGGTGAGATCGGCCGTATTCGCGATGTGCGCCAAGGGCCAGATGAAGCGATTTATTTGCTAACCGACGGCGGCCAAGGCAGCCTTTACCGCCTAACACCCAGCGAGCGCTAACGTTAAGCCACCATCAGGAAGCACGATGCGATTACGTAACCTCATCATCTTAACGGTCATCGTGCCGCTTTTCGTTATCCTGGTGGTCTTTAGCCTGGTGGCGATTAAATCGCTGGAAGATAACGTTCGCTCCAAGCTGCAAACCGAGGTGGAGATTATCACCCGCGCGCTCAGCACCTCGCTGAGCTACGCGGTGGCTCGAGACAGCGCCACGCCGCTAGAAGAGGCGCTGCAGTCGGCGTTTTCGTTTCACCGCATCTACGGGGCCTACGTATTCGATACCCAAGGCCGTGAGGTATACGGCCTTGGGCTGGGTAAAGATCTGTTCACACCAGAAGAGATTCAGCAGGTCATCGAGCGCGACGACCTGCACAGCAGCTACCGACAACAGGAAGGTTGGACCTACTACTCTGCTCTCACGCCGCTACGTACCCAAGATGGCACTGTGCAAGGGGTGCTGCAGGTCAACCGACTCAATACCGGCATTGAGAATTACACCGGGTTTATCAGCATTGTGGCCGTGCTGGTCTTCGTGATTGGCGCGGCAGGCATTGTGTTTAGCATTTGGTGGGGGTTTCGCCACTATATCGAGCGGCCGCTAAACCGTCTGTTGCGCGTCATGCTGCTAGTGGAAGATGGCGACCGCAGCCAACGGGCCACAGTAGACGGCCCGACGGAGTATCGCCGTTTAGCGTCGGGCCTGAACGGCATGCTGGACGCCATGGCCGAAAAAGATCGTGATATCGATGCTCGCCAGCGGCGAGAAATCGAGCTGGAAAAACGCCTGCGCAAATCGAAAAAGCTGGCAGAGCTTGGCGTGCTGGCCGCCGGGGTGGCCCACGAAATTGGCGCACCGCTGACAGTCATCAACGGCCAGGCCCAGCGGTTGGCCCGCAGGGATACGATTGGCGACGACGAGCGTGCTAGGCTTGGCCGGATTCGCGGCGAGGTAGAGCGAATCGTCGAAATTGTCCGCCAACTGATGGAATTAGGCCGACAACATAACGTGGAGAAAGGACACCAAGCCCTTGACCAGCTTATCATTAGTGCCAGCGAGCTAGTCGAGGAGGAGCTGGAACCACGAAATATCTATCTGGATATTGATCTTCCGTCCCCTCCCCCCCATTTATTAGTTAACGGTCAACAAATTGTGCAGGTGCTGACCAACTTATTACGCAACGCCGCCCAAGCCCCGGACGTTAGCCATATTCGTGTTCGCGCCCAGGCGCACAGCGACGAGCTTACGGTATGGGTCGAAGACAACGGGCCAGGCATACCGACTTCGCATCATCATCAAGTGTTCGACCCCTTTTTCACCACCAAGCCGGTGGGCCAGGGCAGCGGCTTGGGACTATCGATGGTGCACCGCATTATTAACGACCACGGCGGGACGATTGGCGTATTTGACAGCGCGCTTGGCGGCGCTGGATTTGAAATTACGCTTCCCCTTAGTGAAACCGCATCCGCTTGAGGACGACGTTTGTGACCCATCAGGAACACCTTTTACCGTTATTGGTGGTGGAAGATGACGCCGCTATACGTGAGTTATTAGAGGAAGAGCTCAACGACGCGGGCTACGACACATTGGGTGTCCCCAGCGCAGAAGAGGCCATTGCCCTGCTGAGCCACACGCCGGTGGCCATGATGATTACCGATGTACGGCTACCCGGCATGACCGGTATTCAACTACTTCAGCAGCTACGCCAGAGTGGCAGCGAGCTAGGCATTATTGTGATCACCGCGTTTGGCACGATTGACCAGGCGGTAGAAGCTCTCAAACTGGGCGCGGACGATTTTTTGACCAAGCCTCTTGATTTAGATGCCATCCGCGAAGCCGTTTTTCGCGTACTGGAGCGACAGCGTTTGTCCCTTTCCCATGATACTGAACTCAGTCACTTCCACGGTATTGTGGGTAAAAGCCATGCGATGCAGTCGCTGTTTCACGATGCTTCTCGATTAGCGAAAAGCGATGCGCCTATTTTGATCCTGGGCGAAAGCGGCACGGGTAAAGAGTTGCTGGCCCGCGCCATTCACCAAGAGAGTAGCCGCCACGATGCGCCTTTCGTTCCCGTTAACTGCGCCAGCATTCCTGCCGACTTGATGGAGAGCGAATTTTTTGGCCACGTGAAAGGCGCCTTTACCGGCGCTAACGAGGCCCGTAAAGGCCTGTTTCACAGCGCCCAGGGCGGCAGCCTGTTTCTCGATGAGATTGGCGAAATGCCGATCAATCTGCAGGCCAAGCTACTACGCGCCCTGCAAGAGAAAACCGTTCGCCCGGTAGGCGGCGAGCGTGAGGAACCAGTAGATGTACGCATTATTGCCGCAACCCACCGCCACCTGGAAAAAGAGATTGAGCAGGAGAACTTTCGCAGTGACTTGTTCTACCGCTTAGAGACATTCTCACTGCGCATTCCACCGCTACGCGAGCGCGGCACGGATATCGAACACTTGGTGTTCGCACTGATTGATAAGCACGCAGAAGCCCAAGGCAAACAGATCGAACAGATCGAGCCAGAGGCGCTCAATAGCCTGCTGAACTACACCTACCCTGGTAATGTGCGTGAGCTGGAAAACGCAATTATGCGCGCGGTAACGCTCAGCGAAGCGGGCGTACTGCAGCATCAGGATTTACCTGAGCGCCTGCGCGAACAGTCTAGCCAGCAAAAAAGCAGTGCCGACAGCACCCCAACGCTAAGCGGCGAGGTGCTACCCGGCACGCAGATTCCTGCCCCGGCGCCTGCCCGTTGGCCAAGCCTAGAAGAGGTAGAAAAACGCTATATCCGTAAGGTGCTGGAGGCAACGGGAGGTAACAAACGACGCACGGCTGAGGTGCTAGGCATTGCGCGTCGCACACTTTACCGCCGCTTGGAAGATAGTGAAGAGTAACAGCATTGTGCCGGTCGCCGTTGAGCGACCGGCAGCCCTTGCATTTAATCCGTTACGCCATCGCCGGGCGCTTCTCGGGTAGCCTGCCCGTCATTTGACATTGGCCCGGTGTCCATTGGCTCTTGGGGCTCATCGGGTTGTAGCTCCTCAGACTCCGTGGTGGGCGATTCTGCATCACCACAGCCAGACAGTACACCTGCCATCAATAGTGCACTAAACAGCAGTGCCATCCACCGCGTATTGTTTAATCGTGACATCATGTCGTTCTCCTTCCTTGATAATGGGCTATCGCAGCGCGCCATGATGACGCCTGCTTACCTAACCTTAGCGGCTGCCCGCCAACTTGCAAAAACAAGTACCACTACTTTGGTTAGAAAGATTTGGTGAGCAAAAAAAGCCCCCGCGGGCGCGGGGGCGAAAGGATGATAAACCGTGTGGAGCAGCCGCAGGGAACAGACAGCTGGGTCGGCTTACCATCGTAGGGAGCGTCGACGGCTATTGGCCGTTAGTCATCTCGTCATCTTCATTGCCACTGGTGGCGTCCTCTGCGGCGGACTCATCTGCACCGGGCATCGGGTCGGTGCCTTCACCAAACCCAGGATTCTCTTCAGGGTCAGCCTCTGTTTGCGACCCATTTGTCATCGGCTCTTGAGCGGTCGCTGAATCTTCACCCAAACCTGGGTCACTGCTCATTGGCTCATCAGCCATCTCAGGCTCATTCTCAGCCGTCGGAGCTTGACCCGTTGAGTTCGTCGCATCCTGCTCCATAGTTTCAGTTTCAGGCTGCTGTGCTGGGGGCATTTTCTCTTCACCGTTACCGCAGCCCGCAAGAGCCAAGGTACCAACGGTTGCCGCTAACATGCAGAGCGTCAAAATACGTGGACGCTTATTCATCTGGCTAGCTTGCTTATCCATAAGGTTACCTCCATTTTCATCTGTATTGCTTACCAAGACACCTTCACAGATCATGCCAATGTTGCCAAAAAATATTTTAATCATCTAAAAACAAAAGCTTAATATAAAATCGAAACAGCTCAACAATGTCATGATAGGGTCATGGGCGGGGGTTCAAAATGGCACATGTGGCGTAATATGGCCTGGCTGGCGGGAGCGTTGTGACACATCCCGCCCATTTATGTATAATAATTTTTAATAATTTATTAAACATAACCTAATCTTCTACTTATGAACCGTTTTGTGTCGCTGCTTGCAGGGAGCACGTAAATGCCGCAGGTAAGCGCATTGAGTAACGACACAAGGCTGCTCATTCAATCAAAAGGCACCGCTGATGGACGAGACACGCCCTGTCAAAATTCAGGTACGCGGCTTGAGCAAGGTATTTGGCAAGCAACCCAAAAAAGCCCTTGAGCTACGCGACCAAGGCCTTAAGCGCCCCGAAATTCTTGAGAAAACAGGCCAAACCTTAGGCCTATCCGATATCTCCTTCGATGTCTACGAAGGTGAATTGCTGGTGATTATGGGCCTATCCGGCTCAGGCAAGTCCACCCTGATTCGCTGCTTGAACCGTCTGATCGATACCACCGAAGGTGAGATTATTATCGATGGGGAAAACATTCCTACATTGGGTGAAAAGGCCCTGCTGGAGTGCCGCCGTCGCCACTTTTCGATGGTTTTCCAAAACTTCGCCCTGTTCCCCCATCGCACGGTTCAACAGAACGCCGAGTTCGGCCTGGAAATTCGCGGTGTCGAAAAATCGGAGCGCCAGTCGATTGCTCATAACGCGCTGAAGCAAGTGGGCTTAGAAGGCTGGGAAGACGCATACCCCAATCAACTATCAGGTGGTATGCAGCAACGCGTTGGGCTTGCTCGCGCCCTGGCGAACGATGCCAGCGTGCTCTTAATGGACGAGGCGTTCTCCGCCCTCGACCCGCTGATCCGTAAGGATATGCAGCAAGAGCTACTGCAGCTGCAAACCAAAATGCAGAAGACCACTGTCTTCATCACCCACGACCTGGATGAAGCGCTCAATATCGGCGACCGTATCGTGCTGCTAAAAGATGGTGAAGTCGTACAAATTGGCACTCCAGAAGAGATTCTGACCAAGCCCGCCGATGACTACGTCCGCCGCTTTATTGAAGGGGTGGACCGCTCGCGCATTTTGACCGCCGAGAGCGCCATGCGCCCAGTGCGCACCACCGCACGGGACAGCGACGGCCCGCGCACGGCGCTGCACCGTATGCGCGATCACAGCATTGACTCCATCTACGTCACTGACCGTGACCGTCAGTTGTTAGGCCTGCTGGAAGCGGACGCTGCCAGCCGTGCCATCGAGGCAAAAGCCGAGACCATTACCGACCATCTGACTCAAGATTTCCGCAAAGTGCCGCCAGACGAGCCGCTGCAAAACCTCTTCGCCATGTTTAGCGAAAAGAGCTACCCGATTGCGGTGGTGGATGAGCAGCAGCGCCTGCTGGGCGTAGTGGTAAAAGGCGCGGTCTTGGATGAACTGGCACGAGCAGGAGAGCAGTAATGGAGATAGCACGTATTCCTTTAGGTAGCTGGATCGAAAGCGGCCTGACGTGGCTGACAAGTGAATATTCGGTGGTTACCCGCGGCATTTCCCGCGTGACACAGACAGGGATCAACAGCCTCAACGATGGCCTAATGTGGCTACCCGAGTGGGCACTGCTGGCGATTATTGCACTGCTTTGCTGGAAGCTGGCCAGCACCCGTTTAGCGATTGGCGCCGTTGCCGGGTTGGCTTTGATCTGGAACCTAGGGCTTTGGAACCCGATGATCGAGACGCTGACGTTGGTGGTGATTGCCACGCTCGTCGCAGTAGTCATCGCCCTGCCTGTGGGAATTGCCGCCGCGCTATCCGAGCGGCTCTACCGGGTGATCATGCCGGTGCTGGACTTTATGCAGACCATGCCAGCGTTTGTGTATCTGATCCCTGCCATTCCGTTCTTTGGCATTGGATCGGTCTCGGCCATTTTCGCCACGGTCATTTTCTCCATGCCACCCGCGATTCGCTTTACCACTCTAGGTATTCGTCAAGTGCCGGTGGAGCTAATTGAAGCCGCCGATGCCTATGGCGCCACGCGTGGTCAAAAGCTGTTCAAGGTACAGCTGCCGCTCTCGCTACCGACGGTGATGGCTGGTATCAACCAGACTATTATGCTGGCACTCTCGATGGTGGTCATCGCCGCCATGATCGGTGCAGACGGCCTGGGCAGCGAAGTGTGGCGTGCCATTCAGCGCCTGCGCCCTGGCGATGGCTTCGAAGCGGGTATCGCCGTGGTTATCCTAGCCATGCTGCTAGACCGCTTGACCCAGTCGCTGCGCAAATCGCGCCGCTCATAGCCGCTCTCGGCGCTGCGTTGACCATGGCACTTGATCCACCCGTGATGAGTGACCATGCTGAAAGCGCCGACAGGTAATTTACGTTAAATCAAAAAGCGCTATTTTATACCGCAGTGGCGAGCGCCACTGCTCACCAACAGGGAGCAAGTGAATGAAAACTCGTACGTTGAATCACCGCATCCGTCTCGCCTCATTAGCCCTCGTCGCTGGCACAGGTCTCACTGCCGGTAGCATGGCTCACGCTCAAGACCAAGGCACGGTTAATCTGGCCTATGTAGAGTGGTCTTCTGAGGTCGCTTCCACCAACGTTATTGCCGCTGTACTAGAGCAGGCGGGGTTTGAAGTTGAGCTGACCTCGCTGTCTGCTGCGGCGATGTTCCAAGCGCTCTCCACTGGCGATGCCGATGCGATCGTCGCCGCTTGGCTGCCCACCACTCACGCTGATTACATGGAGCGTGTCGGTGCCAACACCGAAGACCTGGGCGCCAACCTCGATGGCACCAAACTGGGCTTAGTGGTTCCCGAGTACACTGATGTGGACTCCATTGCCGACTTAAACGACAACGCCGACAGCTTTAACGGCGAGATCATCGGTATTGACCCCGGTGCAGGCCTGATGGCACTCACCGAAGAGGTTGTGGATACCTATGACCTCGGGCTGGATCTGCGTAGTGGCAGCGGTGCCACCATGACAGCGGCACTGGCTAGCGCTATCCAAAACGAAGAGGACGTGGTCGTTACCGGCTGGACACCTCACTGGATGTTTGCTCGCTTCGACCTGAAATACCTTGAAGACCCGGAAAACGTCTACGGCGGTGCCGAGCAGATCCATACTGTTGTACGTAGCGGCTTAGAAGACGATATGCCGGAAGCGTACGCTATCCTGGATGCGTTTGAGTGGACACCCGAGCAGATGGGTGAGGTCATGCTGATGAACCAGGAAGATGGCAGCGACCCCTACGAAAACGCCAAACAGTGGGTAGAAGAGAACCAAGATGTGGTTGAGCAGTGGCTCAATAGCTAAGCCCTCTACCTAAGCGTTAAACAACAGAGGGCTAAGGCCCTCTGTTGTCGTTGTAAACGTAGTGCTTTTTCGTGGTAATGTTCGCGCGCGTTGAATAAAGATTAAGCAACGTTTGCTATTGTTAGCTGTGTAACGCACGCCTGCTTCCGCACCCTTTGATGTTCAGTGGCCTACCGCTGTTCTAAAACGGTGCGTTTAGCGGTTTCTGTTCGACATAGAGAGGCTCCCGTGGATAACCCTGACTCTAAGCGTCCCGCTGAAGAGCCGGTTTCAGAAGGCATCCCCGCCCCTGATGGTCCGGCTAACCTGATCGATACCGACTACGTGATCGGTCAGGACAATATTACTACCAGTGCGATGGGCTTTAACCTTGATCTACATGGCAAGGTATTTACCATTTCTGCGCTCGTGGTGTTGCTATTTGTAGTGCTAACCCTAGCACTGCAAGATGCGATTTCACCGGTTTACGACGCCATTTTTGGTTTCTTAACCGGTAATCTGGCTTGGTTCTTTATCCTGGCCGCCAATATCTTCGTCATTCTGTGCCTGGGCTTGATTGTCTCGCCGTTAGGTAAAATCCGCATTGGCGGGGCAGATGCCAAGCCAGATTTTACCTATACCGGCTGGTTCTCCATGCTGTTTGCCGCTGGCATGGGTATTGGCCTGATGTTCTTCGGCGTTAACGAGCCGCTGACCCACTTTGGCACCTCCTTAGATGGTGGCGATTGGGCACCGCTAGCAGGCGCTGAAGGCGATGCCGCAGGTGCTGCTGCGCTGGGCATGGCCGCGACGATCTTCCACTGGGGTCTGCACCCGTGGGCGATTTACGCCGTGGTGGCGCTGTCACTGGCGCTATTCTCGTTCAACAAAGGCTTGCCGCTCTCCATGCGTTCCGTGTTTTACCCGCTGCTGGGTGAGCGCGTATGGGGCTGGCCGGGTCACTTGATCGATATTCTGGCGGTCTTCGCCACGCTGTTTGGTCTAGCCACGTCGCTGGGCTTAGGTGCTACTCAGGCGGCCGCTGGTTTAACTTACCTGTTTGGCGCGCCGGAAAGCGACATCACGATGATTCTGCTGATCATCGGCATCACCATGATCGCTATCTGCTCAATTATTGCCGGGGTCGATAAAGGCGTTCAGCTACTGTCGAAAATCAACATTGCGATGGCTGCCGCGCTGCTGTTCTTCGTGATCGGTGTTGGCCCGACGCTGCTAATTGCCACCGGCTTCTTCGAGAACCTGGTGAACTATGTGGTTCATCTGCCAGCGCTGTCGAACCCGTTTGGCCGTGAAGACGCGAACTTCAGCCAAGGCTGGACGGCCTTCTACTGGGCGTGGTGGATCTCCTGGTCCCCGTACGTCGGTATGTTTATCGCGCGGGTATCCCGTGGCCGTACCGTCCGTGAATTCCTGATCTCCGTACTAATCGTACCGTCTGTTGTATCGGTACTCTGGATGACCACCTTCGGTGGTACCGCGATTGACCAGTACGTCAGCCAAGGTATTGAGGCCGTTCGCGATGCAGGCGTCGATCTGCAGCTGTTTATCATGCTAGAGCAACTGCCGCTGTCACAGATCACTTCGTTCCTTGCCATTGTGCTGGTCATCGTGTTCTTCGTGACCTCGTCGGACTCCGGCTCATTGGTGATTGACTCCATCACCGCAGGCGGCAAGGTGGATGCACCGAAACCTCAGCGCGTGTTCTGGGCGATCATCGAAGGCGCGATTGCCATTGCACTGCTGCTGGGTGGCGGTTTGACCGCGCTGCAGACCATGGCCGTGTCGACCGGGTTCCCGTTCACCATCATTCTGCTAGTGGCGTGTTACGCTATTATCAAAGGCTTGATGAGCGAACCCAAAGCTGTGTAAAGCACTCCTTTATCTCGGCAAGACACAAACGGGCAGCCCTTGGGCTGCCCGTTTGCATGTTAGGACGGTGAAATAAATCCAGGCGTTAGCACCACAGCGCTTTTAGCGGCGTCTCGGGCGTATAACGATTGGCAATTTGAGCCTGTAGCAATTCGGCGGTGGCCAACGCATCGACTAGCGCATGATGCCCTTGGTAAGCAGGTAAGCCGTAGCGCTCACGACTGGCGTTAAGACGAATCGACACCGGTGGCCGACCTAGCCAACGGCGAAAGCGCGCCCAGAGGGTTTGCCGGTGTAAGCGCGCTTCCAATGACATCGTATCAATCATCGGAAACAGCACCCCCTCACCCCGCCGCGCTTTCACCGCTGCATCAAGAAAGGGCCGCTCAATATTGCGAAAGTGAACCACCACTACCCGCCCTGCCAACTCCGCTAACAGTTCATCCAGCACGCCGTCCAGGTCTGGCGCATCGGCAATTTCAGAGTGCGTGATGTGGTGGTAAGCAATCGACGCTTCATCCAGCGGCCTGGGCGGCTTCACGACCCAGTAACGGCGCTGAGCCATGGGAATACGCCCCAGCGTAAACGGCACGACACCAATGCTGACAATCGCATGGCGGCGCTCATCTAGCCCAGTGGTTTCCATATCCAGCGCCACCATGGGCACTTCTGACAAGGGCGTATCAGGATCGGGCATGGGCGTGTTGAAAAAGCGCTTCAACATCTCATCTTGAGCTCGCTCAGCGCGGGCTTCCATATAACTCGCCCAGTCGGCCTGAGTAACTTTTTGGCGCGGTCGTATGCCGTGCATATCAGCGCCCCTGCCGTTGGGTGGGAACGGGATAGCGGAACTTCAAAAACTTCTGGGCATTGCTCAGCACCTGAAAAGCGTCTTTCAGGGTATGGCGTTCGCTATCTTCCACGTTTTCGGGCTCGATGTTGTTATCCGGCTCACGCTCCTCCTGCAGGTCGATCATTTGATGGCGTATCCGCGACATGCACAAAAACTCGAACGCATAGTTCAGCTTGTCGCTGACACCGGTCGCCAGCAGCTGGGTTTTGCTGATGTCGTCCAAGCGCTGGAAGGAGTTTTGCGCTTTGGAACCGCAGGCCAATGCATGCACGCGAATCAAATCCACCATCGGTGCCGTTCCGCGCCGCTTTAGGTTGATGGAGTTGTTGTGCTTGCCATCTTTTTCCATCACGAAGGTGCGGAAGAACCCCAAAGGCGGCGTGCGATTAAGCGCATTACGCGCCATCGCCGCCAGGAACAGCGGCGACTTGGGAGCGGTTTGGGCAATCAAATCCTGCAACGTTTCAACGAACAGGTCTTCCCCATAGATGCTATCCAGATCAAAAAATATCGAGCTGTGCAGCAGCTTCTCGGGCGTTGGGTTCGCCATCCAGTCATGGAAGTAGCGTTTCCATACCGACAGCGGCTGACGCCACTGGCGATTGATCGCCATCACATCGCCCTTGCAATAGGTGTAGCCACAGGCGGCCAGACCATCGCTCACAAACGCCGCCAAGGCATGGAAGTACTCGTCATGCTCTTCGGGGACGAAGTCATCAGAGAGAATCAGCGCATTATCCTGGTCGGTGACGATGCTCTGCTCATTACGCGCCATGGAGCCATTGACCATATAGCAATAAGGCACTGGCGGCGGCCCGAGGGTATCTTCTGCCAGCTCCAGCAACCGGCGAGTGAAGCTACGCCCAATCGTGGAGAGCGCGCTGCCCACCATTTGCGAGTTCGCGCCCTCCTGCACCATGCGTACAAATGCCGCTCGAACATCCGGCGCAAGCTTGGCGAGCCCCTGGGCACTGGACTGGTTGAAAATATTGCTGACCAGATAAAGTCCGCTGTGGGTTTCATAGCGAATAATATCGGAAAGGTGCACGACCCCCACCGGGCGCTGGCGGTAAAGCACCGGCAGATGGTGAACGTTGCTACGCAGCATGGTTAGCATCGCTTCATACACTGTGGCATCTGATTGAATGGTAATCAGCCGCTCAGAAATCACATCGCCAATGGCCGTGGTGGGCGATAGGCCTTCGGCCACTACCCGCGTGCGGAAATCGCTGTCGGTGAGGATGCCGCACATCTGCCAGGTTTTGCCTTCACTATCCTGGAAGCTGTAGCGGGGGTTATCGCTACCTTCATTAATCACCAGCACCGCAGAGGCCTGGGCATCGCTAATCTGCTTGGCCGCCTGTTGTACGCTGGTGGTGGATTCGACCATCACCGGGTAACGGGTGACCAGCTTACGAATACGGGTCACCATCATGTCGTTAGACTTCTTCTGCTGCTCGGCGGCGGTCTCTAGCCGCGGGCGCTCCAGCTCAACGAAATCAGCGAAGTCGTCATCTTCCTCGCACAGGCGCTGAAACACTGCATCGGGGATAAAATAAATCAGCGTATCTTCAATGGCTTTGGCGGGAAAACGCACCTTATGGTTACGCAGCAGGCTAAAGTGGCCAAAGATATCCCCCTCGCCTAGGCGATTATAGAGCTCCCCTTGGCGGCGATAGACTTCAACTGCGCCACTGCGAATGTAGCAAAGCTCATTCAGCGTATCGTTAAGTGTCAGGATATCGCTATCCGTTTTGAAGTAGCTGACCTCTACCTGCTCGGCAATCGCGTCCAGCAGCTCATCCGATAAACCATCAAACGGGGGAAACTGCCCCATATGCTGACGTATTTCTAATAGCTCAACGTCCATACGCTCTCCTGCTGGGCGCTTTGTCTCTTTAGCTGGCTATCCGGCAGCCAATCCTGGGCTAAGTTTGTCTTGAACAACCAATATCGACAACCCTTCGGGAATGAAAGCGTAGTGATAAATAATGGTGACTAATAAAAAAGCCCAGCGCGGTGGCGCTGGGCTTTGATCGGCTGGCGGCGTGTCGGATACTTCGCACGTTAAGGAAAATCTGTCACTATCCGCATAGCCTTAGATGAATCACTTAAGAAATGGCGCTTATGACTGGTTAGCCATCTCTTGAACGCGCTGCATCATCTCTGGGTCTTGCTGAATTGATTGACCAATTGCATTGAAGGTATCGACATCCAAACCGCTGTCTTCAACAACTTCAATCATGCGGTCGTTAGCTTCAGCGCGAACTTCCTGTTGAGCGGTTTCGTCTTCTGCTTCCTGCAGACGCTGTGTGTACTCTTGTGAGATCACGGCGATTTCTTGAGAAGCATCGGCGAACTGCTGTAGCTGCTGATCAGAAAAGTCCTGAGCCGGGGCTTGCTGAGTAGCCATCGGGTCTTGTGCCGGTTCTTCGGCTTGCTGCGCCTGGGCAGTGCCAGCCAGAAGACCAGTGGCGAGAAGAGCAGCAGAGAACAAAGCAGTCATACGTTGCATAGTAAGAAACCTCATTGGCGCGTTATGAATGTGCCCAGTGTGACGCGCCGTTCGGGCGCAGGTTCAATCTTTTATGTAAAACCAAGTAACAAAAAGAACAAAACGTAAGTTATTCACGCAGCAACTCATGCTGCTATAGGAGAATTATGTCTAGTATTTTCAATGCTTTAAAAGAAAAAGACGCCGCCTCTCTCGGGCTTGCCGCCATGCCTGGTATCTTCGTTCTTTTATGGAGCACGGGCTTTATCGGCGCAAAATTTGGCCTCCCTTACGCCGAGCCATTCACCTTCTTATTTATCCGTTTTGTACTCACGCTAATGCTACTGATTCCACTGACGTGGCTGATGCGTATTTCCTGGCCTTCATCACCCAGGTTATGGAAACACATTGCGGTATCGGGTTTGCTGGTCCATGGCACCTATTTAGGGGGTGTGTTTTACGGCATTTATTTGGGCATGCCAGCGGGCTTGGCCGCTCTGCTCGTCGGCCTTCAGCCGCTATTAACGGCCGCCTGTGCTGGCCCACTGCTAGGCGAACGGCTCACTAAACAGCAGTGGCTAGGCCTATTATTGGGCTTAATCGGCATTAGCTTGGTATTAGGCAGTAAATTGGAGCTGGGCAGTACCCTGTTTAGCGGTTTTGGTGCAGGGGCACTGATTAGCGTGATGGCAGCGCTGGCAGGTATTTCCCTCGGCACGCTGTATCAAAAGCGCTACTGCACCAGTATGCCCTTGCTGTCCGGCGCGGTGATTCAGTACATGGCAGCTGGTGTGCTCTTAGGGTTTGGCGCACTGCTGTTTGAAAGCCGGGAAGTTGAGTGGAGTATGACGTTTATTCTAACGCTTGGCTGGCTCGTGCTGATTCTATCAATTGCCGCTATCCTGCTATTGATGGCCTTGATAAAGAAGGGGGAGGCTTCCCGCGTGGCGAGTCTCTTTTATCTTGTGCCTCCGGTCACCGCGCTACAGGCGTGGTGGCTTTTTGATGAGCGCTTACCGCTCCTTGGCTTAGCAGGTATGGTAATCGCCATTGCCGGTGTGGTCATGGTGGTGCGCCCTTCAAAGACATAACTCATACGATAATGATGAAAATTCCAGGGCTTGGAAAAAAATGACTGCACAACCTCACTGCGCCAGGGTAAACGGCGTTTGCAATCGCTGTGATACGCCGGTTCCCTTCGCGTTTACGATGGCTTTTCAACCGATAGTAGATGTGACTCAGCGGCAGGTGGTTTATTACGAAGCATTAGTGCGTGGCATAAACGGAGAGTCGGCCTTTTCGATCCTCAATCAAGTGACCGATGAGCTAATGTACCGCTTTGATCAAGCTTGTCGGGTAAAGGCAATCGAACTTGCCAGTGAACTAGGCATGACTGAACGGCTTTCGATTAACTTTCTGCCTAATGCTGTGTACGAGCCGGAAGCCTGCATTCAATCGACGCTAGAGACATCACGCCGGGTCGGCTGGCCAACTGAGCGGCTCAATTTTGAAATTACTGAAACCGAGCGCGTAGTGGATCGTGCCCATATGCGCTCAATTATCGACAGCTATCGCCGTATGGGCTTTACCACGTCGCTGGATGATTTCGGCAACGGCTACGCGAACTTGGACCTACTGACGGACCTTCGCCCCGATACGCTAAAAATCGACCGCGAACTGGTGATGGAATGCGATAGCAATAGCCGCCGCCAAGCCATTCTGAAAAGCATGGTGGCACTGGCCCGCACCCTGGGCACCCAGCTAGTGGCGGAGGGTGTCGAGACCCGTGAAGAGTCGCGCTGCCTGTTGGCGCTGGGTATTGCCGTGCAACAAGGCTATTACTTTGCCCGCCCAGAGGTGGGCAAACTGCCCACCGTGGCGCTGGAAAAGTATGACTAGAAAAACCTATGGTTCGTTAGTTGTGAACGATTAAAGCCGTTCAAGATAGGAAGTGCCGCCTAAATTACGCATTTGCTGGCGAATCCATTGGCTGCGACGCTCTACCTGGGCGTCGGGCCTAGAGGCACTGCGATTACGAGGATTGGGTAAAATGGCGGCTAGCAGGCTTGCCTGCCTCTCGGTCAATGCACTTCCTGAGGCACCGAAATAGTGGTTAGCCGCGGCTTCTAAACCGAAAACGCCGGTATCCCACTCCGCCACGTTGAGATATACCTCTAGTATCCGCTGTTTGCCCCATAGCGTTTCAATCAAGAGGGTAAACCACGCTTCCAGCCCTTTGCGTACCCAGCTACGCCCGCTCCATAAAAACACGTTTTTGGCGGTTTGCTGGCTCAGGGTGCTGGCACCGCGCAGCCGCTCACCGTCTCGGCTCGCTTCCCAGGCGCGACGCATCTCCACAAAATCAAACCCACGGTGCTGAGGAAAACGCTGATCCTCGGCGGAAATCACCGCCAGTTTGGCATTGCTGGATAAATTTTCCCAACTGCGCCACTGGCGCTGAATATCTATCGGTTCGCTGTTTATCCAGCTTTGCACCTTGCGCTCAACCATCACCATAGAGCCCGGCGGCGGCACAAAGCGAAATAGCAGCACCAGGGCAACGGAGAGCACCACGAACCCGAGCGCACCACGCCAGATAAGACGCCATAACAGACGAAGAAAGCGGCGCAGCGCGCGATTGAGCATCTCGGAATCCTTAGCGTTTCATGAGGTGTTCCGCATGATAGCGCAAATGGTCCTCAATGAACGAGGCGATAAAGAAGTAGCTGTGGTCATAACCTGGCTGACGACGCAGCGTCAGCGGGTGGTCATGCTCTTCACACACGGCTTCCAAACGCTCGGGCATCAGCTGCTCTTCCAAGAACTGGTCCGCTTCGCCTTGGTCGATAAACAGCCGCTGGCGGGAAGCACCGTTGGCCACTAGCTCGCAGGCGTCGTACTGGCGCCAGCGGGACTGGTCATCACCCAGATAGCTGGTGAACGCTTTTTGCCCCCAGGGGCAGTTCATGGGGTTCACAATCGGCGCAAAGGCGGAGACCGAACGGAACCGGCCAGGATGGCGCAGGGCAAGAATCAGCGCCCCATGGCCGCCCATGGAGTGACCGCTGATAGATTCGCGTCCATTAACGGGGAAGTGCTGGCGCACCACCGACGGTAACTCTTCAATCACGTAATCGTACATACGGTAGTTGGATTTCCACGGCGCCTGGGTGGCGTTCACGTAGAAACCCGCCCCGGAGCCAAGGTCATAGCTATCGTGCTCGCCGGGGAGATCGGTGCCACGCGGGCTGGTATCCGGACAGACAATCGCCACGCCTAATTCGGCGGCAATGCGGTGCGCGCCAGCCTTCTGCATAAAGTTTTCGTCGTTGCAGGTCAGACCCGATAGCCACCATAACAGCGGAACACGCTCGTTTTCTGCCTGGGGTGGCAGGTACACGGCGAAGACCATGTCGCAATCCAGCGCCCGGGAGTAGTGGCGGTAGCGCTTGTGCCAACCGCCGCAGCTGCGGTTGGCCGACACCAGTTCTAAAGTTTCACTCATGCTCATGGGGCAGGCTCCTTCAGAAGATGAAAACGCGGCGGGTCTCCCCTACCGCGTTCGTTTATCCGGTTTCTTTCGCTAGATGATACTCAGTAATGCAGGACGGTACGAATGCTCTTGCCTTCATGGAGCAGATCGAAAGCTTCGTTGATCTTCTCAAACGGCATATCGTGGGTGATAAAGTCGTCGATGTTGAGCTCGCCATTCATATAGCGATCCACGTAGCCCGGCAGCTCGCTACGGCCTTTCACACCACCGAACGCCGAGCCTTTCCAAACGCGGCCTGTCACCAGCTGGAAGGGACGGGTTGAGATCTCTTCGCCTGCGCCTGCCACGCCGATAATGATCGATTCACCCCAGCCTTTGTGGCAGCACTCAAGCGCTGAACGCATCACGTTGACGTTGCCGATACACTCAAACGAGTAGTCGACGCCGCCATCGGTCATGTCAACGATGACCTGCTGGATCGGGTCACTGTAATCTTTGGGGTTGACGAAATCAGTCGCGCCGAACTGCTTGGCCAGCGCAAATTTGTCCGGGTTGACATCAATCGCGATGATTTTAGAAGCTTTCGCCATCACCGCCCCCTGAATGACCGCCAAGCCAATGGCACCCAAGCCGAACACGGCAACGGTAGAGCCGGGCTCTACTTTCGCGGTATTCATAACGGCACCAATACCCGTGGTAACACCGCAGCCCAGCAGGCAGATTTTATCCATCGGCGCTTCTTTGGAGACCACCGCCAGCGATACTTCCGGCAACACGGTGTACTCACTAAACGTGGAGGTGCCCATGTAGTGGTGCAGCATTTTGCCGTCTAGCGAGAAGCGTGACGTGCCGTCTGGCATGACACCTTTACCTTGGGTCGCACGTACGCTACCACAGAGGTTGGTTTTACCTGAGAGGCAGAATTTACACTTGCCGCACTCGGCGGTGTATAGCGGAATAACGTGGTCGCCAGGTTTCACGCTGGTAACACCTTCGCCCACTTCTTGAACAACGCCCGCGCCCTCGTGACCCAGTACGGCGGGGAAGTTGCCCTCAGGGTCGGCACCGGACAGCGTATAGGCGTCTGTGTGACACACGCTGGTGGCGGCCATTTTCACCAGCACTTCTCCCGCCTTCGGGCCTTCAACATCAATCTCAACCAGCTCAAGCGGCTTACCCGCTTCTAATGCAACCGCAGCACGTGATTTCATAATAGCTCCTACTTATATGGCAGCGAGCGAGCACGCATTAACGTGCCCGCTAAAGATGATGGGTTACTCGCTATCGCTACTGACAGGCCCAAACTCGATGGGCAGCCAGCGGTAGCCCTCTGAGTCTTCAACAATATGGCCAATGCCTGGGAACGGCATATGCGCACCAGCCACCCAGTACTTATCGGCTACCGCGCTTTCCAGCACGGCTTGGCGGGTGCTTGCGGCCTGCTCCGGGTCAGAGTCAAACTCAATCGTGACGCTGGGATCCGCAAACTGTACGCCGTAGTTGTGTACGACATCGCCCCACACCAACATCGAGTCGTCATCGCTATTGAGCATGAAGCTGGCATGACCCGGCGTATGGCCATGGGTGTCTTGCGCCACGATGCCCATTAATAGCTCATCGCCCTGCTCAAAGGGGCTGAAACGATCTGATTCTTGATAGGGTGCCACGGCGTCTTGCGCCATAGTGAAGAAGGCGCGCTGCTCTTCCGGCAGCGCCTGAGAGCGCTCTTTGTCCAGCCAGAAGTCAGCATCGTCTTGGCTCGCCCGAAGTTCCGCATTAGGGTAGATCGCATCGCCATTTTCGTCTGCAAGGCCACATACGTGATCTGGATGCAGGTGGGTCATCAAAATCGTATCGACATCTTCAGGCGCGTAGCCGGAAGCGCGTAAATTCTTCTCCACTTGGCCCAAGGTCGGGCCGAAACAAGCCGATGAACCTGCATCCACCAGCACTAAGTTCTCGCCGGTGTGCACCAGAAAAGCGTTCACGGCAGTTTGCACACCGCTTTCGGCATCAATAAACAGCGCGTCGAGATGACGCAGAATCTCGTCTTGCTCCATACCGGATAACAGCGATGTATCCAGCGTCGTATAGCCGTCATACAGTGCCGTTACTTCGTACTCACCTACCATCATCCTGAACCAGCCGGACGCCTGTTCCTGCTGCTGGGCAGGCAGTTCTGCCTGTGCAGCGGCTACCCAACCGGCGCTGACGGCCGCCACTAAGGCAAGACGAGACCAGCGTGCAGAGATCATCGACATAAGCAAGACACTCCATTGATGCGCTAAAGAGACTTGCAGTGTAGGTCAGCTGGGCGAAGGTGATAAAGCGGGATACACTCACAAGATTATTGCCATTGGGCAACAATCTAACGTTTTATAAGGAAATATATGCAGCGTTGGGACCGTATTGAAGCCTTCGTCGAGGTCGTCAGGCTGGGTACTTTTTCCGCCGCCGCTCGGCATCTGAAAGTCTCTACCTCTCACATCAGCCGCTTGGTCAGCCAGTTGGAGAATCAACTAGGCGTACAACTGCTCTATCGCACCACGCGGCAGATTCGATTAACCGATGCTGGGGCGCTCTATGTGGAGCACTGCCGCCATCTATTTGACGGGCTACGGGACGCCGAGCAGGCGATTAGCGAATTACAGGCAAGTCCTCACGGGCTTTTGAAACTTACCTCGGCCACCACCTTCGGCGAGCGCTATATTGCGCCGCTGGTGAATGACTTCCAGCGCCTGCATCCGCAGTTGGAGGTACATATGCACTTCACTAACCGCCCAGTAGAGTTGATTGAAGAGGGTTACGATATTGCTATCCGGATGGGAGTTCTAAAGGATTCCAGCCTGATTGCCAGAAGGCTCTGCGAACGGCGGGAGTATGTGGTGGGGTCGCAAGCCTATTTTCGCCAAGCTCCCAGACCCCACACCCTTTCAGAACTGAGCCAGCATCGCTGCTTGATCGGCTCTCGCCCCAACTGGCTTTTTGAAGTCAACGGCCAGCGCCGCGAGGTGAAGGTAGAAGGGTGTTGGAGCGGCAACTCCGGACCCGCCCTGCTGGATGCGGCGCTAAAGGGGCTTGGGCTAGCCCAACTGCCGGATTACTACGTGGCTCCTTATCTTGCCAGCGGCGAGCTGGTGCCGGTACTAGAGCCTTTTCAACACAACGATACAGCGGTCTGGGCGGTGTATCCTCGCCATCGACACCTGTCGCCGAAAATTCGCCAGTTGGTGGACTACTTGGTGGCGAATATTGCCACCACCCTACCCGTCACTTAACACTCAATCGCGTTGACCGCGAGGCCGCCTTTAGAGGTCTCTTTGTACTTATCCTGCATATCGCGACCAGTATCGCGCATGGTGCGAATCACTTTATCCAGCGAGACAAAGTGGTCACCGTCGCCGTGAAGCGCCATGCGCGCGGCGTTGATCGCTTTCACCGAGGCAATGGCGTTGCGCTCAATACAGGGCACCTGCACCAACCCCGCAACCGGGTCGCAGGTGAGCCCTAAGTTATGTTCTAGGCCAATTTCCGCGGCGTTTTCTACCTGCTTGGGCGTACCGCCCAACACTTCGGCAAGCCCAGCGGCTGCCATGGCACAGGCCGACCCCACCTCCCCTTGGCACCCCACTTCCGCACCGGAAATTGAAGCGTTCTTTTTGCATAGAATGCCCATAGCACCGGCGGTCAGCAAAAAATTCACTACATCGGCATCGCAGGCATCGGGCTCAAATTTCAAATAATAAGCCAGCACGGCGGGCACAATGCCCGCGGCGCCGTTGGTAGGCGCGGTCACCATCCGCTTACCGGCGGCATTTTCTTCGTTCACCGCTAGCGCAAACAAGTTGACCCAGTCCATCACGGTGAAACTGGTCACAATCAGGCGCTGATTGGCGGGCGGCGAGAGCAGTTGCTGATGCAGTGAGTGGGCGCGACGGCGGACATTTAAGCCGCCCGGTAGGCGCCCAGTGGCCTCCAGGCCATTTTCAATACTCTGGCGCATGGCGTGCCAAATGGTGAGTAATTCGTCACGTATCGCGGCTTCGCTGCGCCAGGCTTTCTCGTTTTCTAACATCAGCTCGCTGATGCTCAGGCCGTGCTGCTGGCACAGTGTCAGTAGCTCATTTGCCGACTCAAAGGGGTAAGGCAGCGCTGTTTTGTCTTCATCCAGCCCACCCCGGTCAGCGCAGGCCTGATCCACATAAAATCCACCGCCCAAAGAGTAATAGGTGTTCGTACTGATCACCGTATCGCCTTGATACGCCGTGAGGACCATGGCGTTAGGATGAAACGGCAGGCAGGCCTCATCCCATTCGATATCTCGTGCGCGCTGAAACGCTAGCGCTTGGCCGTTGGGCAGCCTCAATGGCTCGCTGTTATCCAATGCGGCTAAGCGTTCGGCGATGGTATCAAGGTCAACCGCCTCTGGAGTCTCGCCCATCAACCCCATCACCACGGCATTATCAGTGCCGTGACCGACACCAGTCGCTGCCAGCGAGCCGTGCAGCCTTACCACAACACGGCTGACCTTGGGCGCTGTCAGCGCCATGACGAAATCCCGCGCTGCCCGCATGGGTCCAACGGTATGTGAGCTGGATGGGCCAATACCAATCCGAAACAGATCAAAGACGCTAATTGCCATAAAAGTGCCTGCCCCTAGAGGTAATTATTACGCTTGTAGCGCTACTTTGTAGCCTAACCGGCTAGCCGTCGAGAAATTCTCAGCAAGTTAGACGTGCGAGCATAGAAAGGTGACGATATAATGAACATTCATTCCTGCATGTTTGTTTGCCTCCCGTAACATTTTATCTCCGATAAGGACATTGGTATGTCACCATCTCCCCCCTGGGCGATTAGCTTTCGCACCGCCCTACTTCGTGCCACGCTCTACACGCTAGCGATTGGCGGCATTGCTCAAGGTGGCTTCCTAGAGGTGTTGTATCTACCTGAGGTGCGCTATACCGAGCTTGGGTTCACAGAGTTTACCCAAACGTTGATATTGGCTAGCTGCTGCGCGCTGCTTATTTATATTCGACAAGTGCTGAAGATCTGGCCAACGGTAACACTGCTGCTCTTGGCGTTTGTGTCCGCTTCGCTCGTACGCGAGCAAGATTACTTTCTGGACTATTACGTAGCGGATAACACCTGGAAGTTTATAGTGGCGCTGATTGTGCTACCGAGCCTTGCCTGGGTCATTATTCATCGTCAGCGTTTCCTGGATGAGTTCCGCTACTACAGCAATACGTTTTCATTTGGGCTGTTTGCGGCAGGTGTCCTGGTCACTTATATCTTTTCTCGTCTATATGGACGTCAGGATTTTTGGCGCGCCGTGCTTGAAGAGAACTACATTCGCGACTTTAAAGATATCGCCGAAGAGGCCATTGAACTGCTGGGCTACAGCTTAATTCTGTTCGCCCTAATTGAACTATTTTTCCTCGCTCGCCGCCTGCATCGCGCACGGCTGACGCTTTAATACCTCCTGACGTTCGCCCCTTCTCAAGCGCCGCTGACTGGCTCAGTCAGCGGCGTTTCATTTTTTAAATTCCGCTATGCGTAAAGCCATTTGCGCCGCTTGCATCATCAACGTAGTGTCAGCCACCAAACCTACATGGGCATTTTTGCTGAAAAATAACCTATCAACGATATAAATCTTATGACAAACCCACAAAATCGTGAAGAAAACCTAAAACGCGGAGCATTTACCCGCTTTCTCGATAGCGTCGAGTGGCTAGGTAATCTGCTGCCGCACCCGGTCACACTGTTTGCCATTCTCTGCGTACTGGTCGTGGTCGCCAGCGGCATCGCTGCCGCACTGGGCGTTTCAGTCGCCGACCCACGCCCCGCCAATGAGGGCGAGTGGATAGTGGTGAACTCGCTCTTAAATGCGGAAGGGCTACGTCGCTTAGTGACCGAAATGGTGACGAACTTCACCAGCTTTGCGCCCCTGGGCACGGTACTAGTGGCCATGTTGGGGGTTGGCGTTGCCGAGCACTCTGGCCTGCTGTCCGCCAGCATGCGCGCGCTAGTGCTTAACCGCTCACCGCGCATCGTCACCTATGCAGTGGTGTTTGCCGGGATTATGTCGAACATGGCTGCCGAGCTTGGTTATGTCGTTTTGATTCCGCTGGCAGCGATGATCTTCCACTCCTTAGGGCGGCACCCGTTGGCGGGCCTGGCGGCGGCGTTTTGTGGCGTCTCCGGCGGCTACAGCGCCAATTTATTGATTGGCACCGTCGACCCGCTGCTCTCTGGCATTACCCAGGAAGCGGCACGGTTGCTCGACCCTACCTATTCAGTCGGGGCTGAAGCCAACTGGTTCTTTATGTTTGCCAGCACCTTCTTTGTGACTCTCATTGGCGGCTTGGTCACCGAACGCATTGTGGAACCTAAGCTTGGCAAATTCGACTCCGCCTACGCGGACAGCGATATTGACCAAAACCGTATGGAGGGCCTGACAACCACCGAAAAACGGGCGCTGAAAGGCACCGGCCTAGCCACCCTGGCGCTCATTGCGCTGGTCGCTGTGATGGTAGTACCAGAAAGTGGCATTCTGCGGAACCCGGAGACGGGCCTTGTGAGCGGCTCGCCCTTCCTGCGCGGTATTGTGGTTATCGTCGCCATTGCCTTCACCGTGCTGGGCTTTGTCTATGGCCGACTCGCGGGCACCATGCAAAACGATCGCGATATCGTCGATGCCATGGCCAAAAGCATGAGCAGCCTGGGGCTCTATATTGTGCTGGTGTTCTTTGCCGCTCAGTTCGTGGCACTATTCAACTGGAGCAACTTTGGCACCGTGACCGCCGTGGCGGGCGCTGACCTGCTGGACTCCCTAGGCCTGCGCGGCCCTGGCCTGTTTGCGCTGTTCATCCTCATGTGCGCCTTCGTGAACCTGTCGCTGGGTAGCGCGTCGGCGCAGTGGGCGGTCACCGCGCCGATTTTCGTGCCGATGCTGATGCTAATGGGCTATGCACCTGAGGTCATTCAGGCGGCGTATAGGATTGGCGACTCTGTTACCAACCTAATCACGCCAATGATGAGTTACTTCGGCCTGATTCTGGCGGTGGCTACCCGTTACCGTAACGATATGGGTATTGGTACGCTGGTCGCCCTCATGCTGCCCTACACGCTGTTTATGCTGGTTGGCTGGAGCCTGCTGTTCTTTATCTGGGTATTTGTCTTTGGCTTGCCGGTGGGCCCTGGCTCCGCTACCCACTACTCTATGTAAGCACCTTCTGTGGAAACGCCCTGCTATTACCTGCGGGGCATTACGCAAAAAGCCCGCCGTTCAGAGAACGGCGGGCTTTTTGGTCTTCGTGGCGACTCTATTCACCACTCATGCTTCACTACTCGCGGCCTTCACTCGTCCAGGAACGAACGCAGCGGCTCTGAGCGACTGGGGTGGCGCAGCTTGCGCAGCGCTTTGGCTTCAATCTGACGAATCCGCTCGCGAGTAACGTCAAACTGTTTGCCCACCTCTTCCAACGTATGGTCGGTATTCATATCAATACCAAAGCGCATACGCAGGACTTTCGCTTCGCGGGCGGTCAAGCCACCCAGCACGTTGCGAGTCGCTTCGATCAAGCCTTCGCCGGTAGCCATATCGATAGGCAGCAGCATCGTGCCATCTTCGATAAAGTCGCCCAAGTGCGAATCGTCGTCATCACCAATCGGCGTCTCCATGGAGATCGGCTCTTTGGCGATTTTGAGCACCTTGCGCACCTTATCTTCCGGCATTTCCAGGCGTTCGCCCAGCTCTTCCGGCGTCGGCTCACGGCCCATCTCTTGCAGCATCTGGCGGGAAACACGGTTGAGCTTGTTGATCGTCTCAATCATGTGTACCGGGATACGAATGGTACGCGCCTGATCCGCAATAGAACGGGTAATCGCCTGACGAATCCACCACGTCGCGTAGGTCGAGAACTTGTAGCCACGACGGTATTCGAACTTGTCTACCGCCTTCATCAAGCCGATATTGCCTTCCTGGATCAGGTCCAGGAACTGCAGGCCACGGTTGGTGTACTTCTTGGCAATCGAGATTACCAAGCGCAAGTTCGCCTCAACCATCTCTTTCTTGGCGCGACGAGCTTTTGCTTCACCAATCGACAGCTTGCGATTGACTTCCTTCAAATCAGCCACGGTGAGCTGCACCATGTCTTCTTCAAAGGCAATCTTACGCTGTGAACGCGCGATATCGGCACGCAGCGGCTCTAGGCGGTCAGCGTACTTGGGCTGCGCTTCCTGGAAAGCGTCGAGCCATTTCGGATCAGACTCGTGGCCCGGGAACGACTTGATAAACGTCTTACGCGGCACCTTGGCTTTCTTAACACACAGCTGCATGACCGCTTTTTCTTGGGCACGCACCTGTTCAACACTGATCCGCACCTGGCCGACCAGACGCTCGAAGTGCTTCGGTACTAGCTTGATCGGCGAGAACAGCTCAGCAAGGCGCTCCTGCTCGAACTTAAGCTCAGCGCTGCCGCGGCCGTGCTTAGCCAACGCCGCTTCAACCGATACGTTCTGTTCACGAATCTGCTCGAAACGCGCCTTGGCCTCTTCAGGATCCGGGCCGCCTTCGCTAGCAGTGGTGTCGTCCTCTTCATCGTCTGCATCGCTGTCGATATCGTCATCATCGCTCAGCTCAGTCTCGACTTCAGGTTCCGGCACTTCCGCTTCAGCAACGCCCGGAATACCTTCGTCGGGGTCGATAAAGCCAGAGAACAGGTCAGATAGGCGCCCAGGAGCTTCTTCATCCTGGGTGGCGTCGTAGGCGTCAAGAATCGAGGCAACCGCGCCTGGCAGGTACGCCAGTGCGGACATCACTTCCCGCGTGCCCTCTTCGATCCGTTTGGCGATTTCAATTTCGCCCTCACGGGTCAAAAGCTCAACCGTACCCATTTCACGCATATACATACGCACTGGGTCGGTGGTGCGACCGACGTCGCTTTCCACGGCGGCGAGGGCCGCAACGGCCTCTTCCGCAGCGGACTCGTCCGTGGAGTGATCCGACATCATCAAAGTGTCTTCATCTGGCGCTTCCTCAACGACACTAATACCCATGTCGTTGATCATGCCAATGATGTCTTCCACTTGATCCGGGTCGGCGATATCCTCGGGTAGATGGTCGTTGACCTCGGCATAGGTCAGGTAGCCCTGTTCCTTGCCGCGCGCGATCAACTCCTTCAGACGTGACTGCTGCTGCGCATTTCCAGCCATAGAAACCCTATCTCGACGAAGAAGAATGAAACACCTGGGGCGCTGAATCGATTAAACTCAACAAGCCGAACAGTATAGCGTAAATAGCTGGAATTTTTCCAGCGAAACGTATTTGCGCGGTCATTCAGGTGTGTTAGGTTGTTCGGTTAGGCCAGCGCCTGGCGACTAACCCTGTATGTGGTGCTGAAGCTTGTTAATTCAACCCCATTGTGCGAATTGCTTTGGTTTGACGCCCTCATGTGCGCTGAATTAGCTCCATCATCAGACTCGCCAACCGCTGCCGCTGAGCTTTATCCAGCTTCTGGCCAGAACGCTCTAGTGCCAACAGCGCATCGTACTCTTCCTGGGGCGAACGCTTACGCTGCTTCTCGACCAAATGCTCTACCAGCCCGCTTAGCTCTGCTTCCCTTGTACTCTTAGGAATCAGCAGTTCCCGCTGTGCCAGCTCTGCTAAGACCTGCCCCTCATGACTACCCTGAAAGTGTGCTAGCACCACCTGCGGACTGCGATAGCGCCCAGCGCGCAGCAGCTCGATTAAAGCGCGGCACAGCGGCGCCTCTTCACTATTTTCTGGCAGCCAATCCAGCGATTCGGGCAACGATGTCACCAAGCGCGGCTCATGAAGCAACAGTTGCACAATACGGCTCACCGTAGAGAGCGTTTGCAGCTTTGCCCCTTGGCGGCGGCCACGTGCCGCCGCGCGAGGCGGCGCCTGCTCTGGCACCATTTCAGCGGCTGGCTCCTCAACAGGCCCCCACTGCGGCAACGCTTTTGCAGCGGCATCTGCCGTGCGCTTATCTAACAGCGCCTGCAACTGCGACTGTGCCAGCCCGCTACGCTTTGCCAGTGATTCAAGCAGTAGCGATTTGAGCATGCCTTCAGGCACTTTGTTCAATGCCTCCAGTACCTGGGTGGCAAACCGCTCGCGCCCTTCCACCGTATTCAAGTCGCGCCCCTGAGCGGCCTGCTCAAAGAGAAACTCCGAGAGTGGCATCGCACAGGTCACACGATCCTGAAATGCTTCGCTGCCCTCGCGACGCACCAGTGAATCAGGGTCATCGCCATCGGGCAGAAATAGGAAACGCGCCTCACGTCCATCAATCATTTGCGGCAGGGCCGTTTCCAAGGCGCGGCTTGCCGCCTGACGGCCTGCCCGGTCACCGTCAAAGCAGAACACCACTCGGCTCACCAAACGAAACAGGCGACTTAAGTGATCTTCCGTGGTGGCAGTTCCCAAGGTGGCGACGGCGTTATGGATGCCGTACTGGGCCAGCGCCACCACATCCATATAGCCCTCTACCATCACCAGCTGCTCTAGCTTGCTGGATGCTTGGCGCGCCTCATACAAACCGTATAGCTCGCGCCCCTTATGAAAGACAGGCGTTTCTGGTGAATTGAGGTATTTAGGCTGCTCATCGCCCATTACTCGGCCACCAAAGGCGATGGTTCGGCCACGCAAATCGCGGATGGGAAACATTACCCGATCGCGAAATCGGTCATAGGTGCGGCCGGTATCTTCCCGGTGAATCAGCAGCCCGTACTCTACCTGTACCGGCTCGCCGATACCTTTTGCAGACAGGTGCTGTTTGAGCGCCTCCCAACCGCCCGGCGCATAGCCAATGCCGTAGGTGGCAATCACCTCAGGCGACAGTCCGCGCCCCTGTAAGTAGCGTTGGGCACTTTGGCCCTCCTGCATCTTTAGCCGCTCGCGATAGAAGCTGGCGGCCACTTCCAGCAGGTTAACGCCCTCTTTGCGCTTTTTTTCCCGCTGCTGGGCACGGGGGTCATCAGCGCCTTCCCGTGGCACATCCAATCCTAAACGCCCGGCTAACTGCTCCACGACTTCAGGGAACGGCAGCTTGTCGTACTCCATCAAAAAACGCAGCGCATTACCGTGAGCACCACAGCCAAAACAGTGGTAGAACTGTTTATCGGCACTCACCGTAAACGACGGCGTTTTTTCTTGATGGAAAGGACACAAACCGGAGAAGTTGCGGCCCGCTTTTTTGAGCTGCACGCGCTCGCCAACCACTTCCACCACGTCAACGCGGCCAAGCAGGTCGTCAATAAAACGCTGTGGAATTTGGCCTGCCATGAACTGCGGGCATCCTCGCGCGAAGCGCTAATGGGCGGGCCTAACGTCATCAGGCAACGCGCCTGATCACCTTAAACCGCGCAAAACACACATCACAGAACGAAAAACAAACGGCCACCTAGTGGCGGCCGCTTGGCATCCCTCTTGAGATAACCAGCTAACTGCGCAGGCTATCCCCAGGTACGGATCAATAGAGCCGTTCGAAACGCTTACGCTCACGCTGCAACTTCTTAGCGTGACGTTTTACGGCAGCTGCCGCTTTGCGCTTGCGCTCAGCAGTCGGCTTCTCGTAGTGCTCGCGACGACGTACTTCAGAGAGAACGCCAGCTTTTTCGCAAGAACGCTTGAAGCGACGCAGGGCGACGTCAAACGGCTCGTTATCACGTACTTTTACAGAAGGCATTAAGCACTCACCTACCTTAAGGAGTCTTGAGTTCGGATAGTACGCACACCGAACAAGACGGTGTACGACCCAGTTTTACAGCGCACAGTAGTCTAGTCGTGGTTGGCGATCTTTGCAAATCCTTACGCCCCTTCACTGCCACAATGCTAGACTAGCCGGTTTTAAACCTCTGCCTTACCACTTACACGAGTTCTTTTGCTATGCGCGTACTGGGCATTGAAACGTCTTGCGATGAAACTGGCGTCGCTATTTACGATACCGCGTTCACCGGTGGACAGGGTCTGCTGTCCGATGCGCTGTATAGCCAAATCGCCATGCATGCGGAGTATGGCGGCGTCGTCCCTGAGCTGGCCTCTCGGGATCACACCCGCAAGCTATTGCCGCTAATTGAGCAAGTATTGAAGGATGCCAACCTCACCCGTCAAGACCTGGACGGTATCGCCTACACCGCCGGGCCAGGCCTGGTTGGCGCCTTGATGGTGGGCGCTAGCACCGCTCACGGCATGGCCAAAGCTCTGAATATTCCGGTGCTGGGCGTTCACCATATGGAAGGCCACCTGCTGGCTCCCATGCTTGAAGATGATGCCCCCGAGTTCCCGTTCGTAGCTCTTCTGGTCTCGGGGGGGCACACCCAATTGGTGGAGGTGCAAGGGCTGGGGCACTATCAGCTATTGGGTGAATCAGTAGATGACGCCGCCGGGGAAGCCTTCGATAAAGCCGCGAAAATGCTCGGACTTGCCTATCCTGGCGGCCCGCTGGTGGCCAAGCTTGCCGAACAGGGCGACCCAAAACGGTTTCGTTTTCCACGCCCAATGACCGACCGCCCCGGCCTGGATTTCAGCTTTTCTGGTTTAAAAACCCATACCCTGACGGCGATTCGCCAGTTAGAAGCAGCGGGCGAGCTGGATGAGCAGGCCAAAGCAGATGTGGCCCGGGCCTTTGAAGAGGCCGTGGTGGATACGCTGGTGATCAAATGCCGCCGAGCGCTCGACCAAACCGGGCTAAAGCGCATTGTTATGGCAGGTGGCGTGAGCGCCAATACCCGTCTGCGTGAACGGCTAGCGCTGGAAACACAAAAGCGTCAGGCGCGCGCCTACTACCCCCGCGGGCGTTTTTGTACCGACAACGGCGCCATGATTGCCTATGTCGGGGCGCAGCGCTTGGCGGCAGGCGAGCGGGATGACAACGGCGTGATGCAGGCTACGCCCCGTTGGCCGCTCGATACCTTGAATGCCCCCGAGTAATCGCCGCGCCTAGCCGCGCAGGTGGGGCTCTTCCCCACGGCGTAAGCGGCGAATATTGAGGCCGTGTCGAGCCAGCACCAATAGGCTAAAGCCCCCTACTACGCTCACGTAACTCGGGGCTAGCCAGAGGCACAGCAGCGGGGCCAGTAGCGCACTAATAAGCGAGGCTGCCGCTGCGGTACGTAAACGCCATGCCAATACCGCCCAGCAGAGCGCCGTCAGCAGCGCCACGCTGGGCACCAATACCAGCAACACACCAAACGCACTGGAGACCGACTTTCCACCACGGAAGCTAAACCAAATCGGGTAGCTGTGACCCAGCAGCACGGCTAGGCCGACTAGCCCTTGCAGCCATACCGGCAGCGCTAGCAGCTTCGCAGCCAGCACTGCAGGCACCCCTTTCAGCGCATCCAGCAGCAGCGTGGCGGCGGCGAGCCGCGGGCCATACAGCCGTAGTACGTTAGAAAAACCTGGATTATAAGAGCCACAAAACCGAGGATCGGCAACGCCTGCCCAGCGGCACACGCTCACTGCCGCCAGCCAACTGCCGCTTAAATAGCCGATCACTATCCATATCATGGCCTGCCCACCCTGGCATTGGCGGCCAACGCCGCTGCCTTACTGTCGTTTCTGGTCATCCTCAAGTACAATCGCCCGCTTGTTGACCCTGGGGGAAGGCCTGTGGACCGCATTTTGATCGAAGCACTCACCGTAGACACCGTCATCGGTGTGTACGACTGGGAACGCACGATAACGCAATCGCTGAGCCTGGATCTATCGCTGGCAACGGATATTCGGCCAGCGGCCGCCACGGATGATTTACGCTTAACGCTTGATTATGCCGCGATCTGCCAGCGAATCCAGCAGTTCGCCGATGAGCATCAGTTCGCCTTGGTAGAAACCTTCGCTGAACGTCTCGCCGCCTGCTTGCAACATGAATTCCCGATTAGCTGGCTGCGCATGACCGTCCGAAAGCCGGGCGCGGTGCCTCAAGCGGCAAGCGTTGGTCTTGAAATTACTCGCGGTACGCTGCCGGAGGCTACCAAGGACCCGAATTTATGAGCCTGGTAACTCTCAGTCTAGGCAGCAACATTGATCCCGACACGCATATTCGCCTCTGCCTGGATGCTCTAGAAGCTACGTTTGGCCGCCTACAGATATCGCGTATTTTTGAAAGCGAGCCCGTAGGTTTCAAGGACAGCCGCAACTTTTACAACTTAGTAGTGGCGTTTGATAGCGACTGGTCGGTGGGTGAGCTCCAGGCGTGGTCTAAGCAGCTTGAGATTGATCATGGTCGCACCCCCAACATGGCTAAATACAGCCCCCGTGCTCTGGATATCGACCTGCTGACCGTCGGCAGTTTCTGCAATACGATTGACGGCGTCGCCCTTCCCCGCGCGGAAATCACCCGCAACGCCTTTGTGCTCCAGCCACTCGCTGAACTGTTACCCAACGAGCGCCACCCCGCCTGCCAAACGTCCTACGCTACGCTCTGGAAGCGCTTCACACTAGGTGACCAGCGCCTGTGGGCGATTGATTTTCACTGGCGGGGCCGTTGGATTTCCCAAGCCGACCCGCAGCCTCGTACGGCCATGGCGCGCTAGCGCGATTCCCCCTCGCCTAACGCGCCTGCCACCGCCTTCTGCCGATGCTGGCGCAGCGCTTCTCCTAATGCCGCTCCCCGATACCCCTCGCTCAGCAGCGCTTGCGGGCTTACCGCTTGCGCTGCTTGCCACGCAGCGCGCAGTACCGCTTGGCGCTCAGGCGCCAGACGGCTAACAAGCGCTAGCTGCGCCGCTACCTGGGCAGGTTTGCGCCAGCCATCCAGCCGCTCCAGCCAGTACAACACTCGCTCGTCGTTTAGCGGCGTATTGAGCAGTGCTTTCGTCAGCGCGGTATGGCGAGCCAGCTGCGCTACTGCGTTGGGCAGCCGCAGCCTGCTCGCTAGCGCATCCCGCTGCTCATCACTCAGCGGCGAGACCAGCAGCGCGTAGCGCCAGTGGGCCAGCGGCAATGCAGACTCCTCAGGCGCGCTTGGTATTTCAGCGAGCGCGGCAGTCAACGTCTCGCCCTCGACAAGCTCAGGCCACCAAGTGGCAAGCGCCTGGCACTCGTTTAGCGTGGTGAAATATTGTTCAGGATTGGGTTCACCCAATGCTTTCTCGGTTTCTATCCACACCCGCTCTGCGGCTAAGTGGCCAAGCTCACCGCTTTGGCTCACTTCACGCATCAGCGTGTGGGTATCTGGGGCAATGGTAAAACCCAGGTGAGCATAGCGGGCTAGAAAACGTGCGGTACGCAGCACCCGCAGCGGGTCTTCGCTAAACGCAGGCGATACATGGCGCAGCAGGCGCTGCTCTATATCCTGCTGGCCGTGAAAGGGGTCTGTCAGTTGGCCGTCTGGCCCTTGGGCGATGGCATTGATCGTCAGGTCACGCCGTGAGAGATCCTCTTCCAGTGTTACATCGGGGCTGGCATACACCTCAAAACCACTGTAGCCATGACCGGATTTACGCTCCGTGCGCGCCAGCGCATACTCTTCCGCGGTGTGCGGGTGCAAAAACACCGGAAAATCTCGGCCAACGGGCTTAAAGCCCCGCTGACGCATCGCTTCCGGTGTGGCGCCTACCACTACCCAGTCGTGATCTACTACTGGCCAGCCAAGCAGCGCATCCCGCACCGCGCCGCCTACCCGGTAAACATCAAGCCCTTGGGTCAATGCATCCTGTTGAAACACTTAACGGCCTCCTTGCAGGCTCGGCACGCTAGTGCGTTCGCCGGTGTCCAGGTTCATCGCGGTGAGTGAGCCACCCCATACGCAGCCGGTATCTAGCCCTTGAACGTTGATCTTCGCATTCGGCGTGCGCCCTTCCAGCGCCGCCCAGTGGCCAAACAGAATGTGCAGATCATCCTGACGAGCAAATTGAAACCAGGGGGCAAAGCCTGTCGGTGCGCTATCGAGCCCCTCTTTGGCGGCAAAATCGAGGTGCTCCTGCGCATCAATGAAGCGCATGCGGGTAAACACGTTAACGATGCAGCGCAGGCGATCCAAGCCTTCCAAATCCTCCCGGAAACGATCAGGCTGATTACCAAACAGCTGGGTCAGAAACGAGCCAGCGCTTTCGCCCTGCAGCGCTTCCTGAACTTCACCGCTCAGCGCCAGCGCCTGCTCAGCACTCCAGCTCGGCAGCACACCGGCGTGAGTCATTAACGTATTGCCTTCTTGAACCGCCAAAGGCTGGCTCTGTAGCCAATCCAGCAGCGCTTCCCGCTGGGGCGAGGCGAGAATATCGTCCAGCGTATCGTTTTTCTTCAGTTTGCCGCCTCCACGGGCGACCACCAACAGGTGAAAATCGTGGTTACCGAGCACGCAGCGCACGGCACTGCCCAGCGCTTTGGCTTCCTGCAGGCAGGCAAGCGACCCTGGGCCACGGTTAATCAAATCCCCAACCAGCCAGAGCGTATCGTGGGCCGGGTTAAAGTTTATTGTTTCCAACAGGCTAATAAATTCGACATGGCAGCCGTGCAGGTCACCAATAACATAGGTACTCATAGGCTAATGCCTTGTGATGAATGCAATAAAAAGTGGACGTCACATAAACCCCTGGAGCAATTCCCAAAGTTACACCACTATGTAATCAGACCATTCGCAACTTAATGTTAAGGATAACGATACGCTAATGAGCCTCTACTTTCCCCGTCCTTCACCTACCAACCCTGACCGTCGGGTCGTTTTAAAACAGCTACTGGTGTCGACTGGGGCAGCGCTGACACTCAGCCGTTTTCCAATAGCCGCCGCCCAACCCACTCAGCCAGCTACCCCTGTGCTGGTGAACGGCTGGCTGCTACGCGCTGAAGACCGCTGATGTATCTCTCTTTCGAAACACTGGCGGCCCAGGATACTGTTTATGATATCTGCATTGTGGGCGCTGGTGCTGCCGGGATCGCCATAGCCGTCACGCTGGCCCAGCAGGGCCACCGTACGCTGCTATGTGAAGGTGGCGAAGCCTCTTATAGCGAGCGCTCCCAGGCGATTTACCGTGGCGATATCGTTGGCGACCCTTATATTCCCCTTGATGATGCGCGCCTACGCTACTTAGGCGGCTCTACCAACCACTGGGGCGGCATTTGTAGACCGCTGGACGCTCACGATTTTACCGCGAAGGTGGCAGCTCCTGAAACCGCGTGGCCAATCACCCAAGAAGCGCTCGCGCCTTACTACGCAAGCGCCGCTACGCTGCTGAACTTAACGCCACCCCACGCCGACTACCCCGTCACCGGCTCAGGGCTTGAACGTATCTACTTCTCTTTAGGGGACCCCGTTCGGCTTAAAGATAAATATGCCCCTGCGCTGAATGCCTCCTCCAATGTTGATTACTGTTTAACCGCCAATCTTGTCGGGCTTGAAAGCCATAATGGCCGCATTGAGCGCGCGACGTTGCGCAGTTTTCAAGGGGATAAGTGCTACGTACACGCACGCTTTTTTGTGCTGGCCTGCGGCGGTATCGAAAATTCACGCCTGTTGCTGTGGTTAAACCAGCAATCCAGCGGGCAACTGATCCGCAATGCCACTACTCTGGGCCGCTACTGGATGGAGCATCCCCATGCCTCCGTAGGCCAAGCGCTGCTGTTTGAGCCGCAGGCATTGGGGCTTGATCAGGAGTACAACGTATTTTTATCGCCTACTCCGGAGATGCTCACTAAGCGCCAATTGCTCAACTGCGGCTTGCGCCTACACCGTATGAACGCAGAAGCAACTCAGCAACTGATCGAAGCGCTATCGCGAGATGCTCCGTCACTCGGTGAGCAGTTGGCCACTTGGCAAGCCCAAGGCCGTGTGATGCATGGCGTGATTCTGCGCGCTGCCTGGGAGCAGGAGCCGCGTTTTGAGAATCGCGTAGAGCTTGGCACTGAAGTGGATGAGTTTGGTATCCCCCACAGTCGACTGGTGTGGCGGCAGTCGGCGCTGGATCGCCATACGATCCGCGAAAGCATGATATTGCTGGGCGAACACCTGCTGAACCAAGATATTGGACGCCTACAATTAGCCGACTGGCTAGCCGTCCAGCCCGTCACCATGCCCAGCGAGGGCGAGCTAGCGGGAAGGCATCATATGGGCGGCACGCGGATGAGCCACAGTGCAGAACAAGGCATCGTCAATAGCGACTGTCGGCTGTTCGACCAAGAGAATATGTTTGTGGCAGGGTCGAGCGTCTTCCCAAGTGTTGGGCACGCCAACCCCACGCTGACCATCGTGCAACTGGCGTTACGACTGTGCGACCATCTAGATCGTCAACTGACGCTGCAACCCCGCGCTTAATCAACGTTAATGCAGTTGGCGGGGTACCGCTAGACGAAAAGGCGAAACGGGCACATCAAAAGCCCGCTGGGTATACGTATTAAGCAGGGTGTAAGCACCTTCCATCACGCCGACTGGCGTTTGCAAAATCGCCCGGCTGGTATAACGAAAACGTTGGCCAGGGCCGATTAACGGCTGCTGGCCCACCACGCCTTTGCCGCGCACCTCTTGGCTATCGCCGCTGCCCTGGGTGATCTTCCAGTAACGTGCCATCAGCTGCACGCTGTGCGGGCTTTGGTTGTGCACCGTCACGGTGTAGCTAAACACGTAGCGGGATTCGCTGTCGCTAGACTCTGCGTCCCGAAACTCCGGGGTGACGCTAACTTCGATGTCCAAACCGCTCACGCCTCGTTGCTCCCCTGGCTCACACCGTTACCCGCGGCGCTGGTAGCCTCGTCGGCAGCCACCTTGTTGGCGATCGTGACGTACTCGGCCACTGTCAGCGTTTGCGGACGACGCGCAGGGTCGATACCCAACGCTTCCAGCGTGTCGGCGCTGACTCGCCCTTTCAGGTTGTTGCGCAGGGTTTTACGCCGCTGCCCAAAGGCCAGCTTGACCAGTTCAAACAGCAGCGCCGGGTCATCGGCGGTGTAAGGCAAGCTTTCGTGGGGCGTCAGGCGCACAATCGCAGAATCCACCTTCGGGCGAGGCACAAAGGCTTCCGGCGGCACGATGAACAGCTGATCAACCTGACAGTAGTACTGCGCCATCACCGAAAGGCGGCCCCAATCGGTGCTGCCCGGCTCGGCAGCTAAGCGCTCCACTACCTCTTTTTGCAGCATAAAGTGCATATCGGCAATCGCATTGCCCATGGTCAGCAGATGCACAATCAGCGGCGTTGAGATGTTATAGGGCAAGTTACCCACTACCCGCAGCGCCGGGCCATCGCCCTTCAGCTCGGCAAAATCGAACTTCAGCGCGTCGCCTTCGTGAATCACGAACTCGGGGTAGTTGAAAAACTGCACCCGTAGGCCAGGAATCAGGTCGCGGTCGAGTTCGATTACTTCCAGCTTGCCGGTTGCCTCTAACAGCGGCGCCGTCAGTGCCCCTTGCCCAGGGCCGATTTCGACGAGTCGGTCGCCTTCGCGTGGCCCGATAGCGCGGACGATACGCGAAATGATGCCGAGGTCACGCAGAAAGTTTTGACCGAAGCGTTTACGAGCACGGTGCTGCTGAGGCACTTGAGACATCTAACAGTGTTCCTTGGAGGGTTGATTCATGGAGCGGCCAGGGTGCTGGCACGCTGGGCAGCAAGCCGCTGTGCAAGCGATAGCGCGACGCCCAGGCTATTGGGGTCGGCAGTGCCGCGGCCCGCCAAATCCAGCGCGGTGCCGTGGTCCACTGAAGTACGTACCAGCGGTAGGCCGAGGGTAATATTCGCAGCTTGCCCAAAGCCTGCGTATTTTAGCACTGCCAAGCCCTGGTCGTGATACATCGCCAGCACCGCATCGACTCCGGCTAGGTGGCGTGGAGTGAACAGCGTATCGGCGGGCAGCGGCCCTTGGATATCCAGACCCTCAGCGCGCAGGACGTCGAGGGCAGGGATAATAATATCCAGCTCTTCGCGGCCCAAATGACCCTCTTCACCCGCATGGGGGTTGAGGCCGCACACCGCAATGCGTGGATTCAAGATGCCAAATTGGCGCCGCAAGTCAGCGGCCAGTAAGCGGCTAATCTGGGTGACCCGCTCAAACGTAATGGCATCGGCCACATCACGCAGCGGCAGGTGGGTCGTTACTAGGGCCACACGCAAATCGCCGCCACCTTGCCAAAGCGGGTTCTTGGCATGCAAGGCAGCATCGGTGGCCAGTAGCATCACCACGTCATCCACGCCGCAGGCATCGCGCAACCACTCGGTATGGCCGGTGAAGTGGGGAAAGCCGCCTTCGATGATGACCCCTTTATGTAGCGGCGCGGTGACCATCGCCGCAGCCTGCCCTGCTTGGCAGGCGTCTACGGCGATTTGCAGTGTTTCTAGCACGTAGCTGGCATTGGCAGGATTGAGCACCCCAGGCGTGGCAGGCGCGCGCAGTGCGGCGGGCCACACCACCAAACGCCCTGGAGAGGATATATCCAAGCTACCCGGCGCGGCCTCGACGACCTCTACGGCCAGCCCGAGCAGCTTGGCGCGCTGGCGCAGCATCTGCGGGTCGCCCACCGCCACCGTATTGGCTAAGTGCCCACGAGCGGCCAGCATCAGCGTCAGCTCTGGCCCGATGCCCGCGGGCTCACCGGTGGTAAGCAGCAGCGGCCGCGTCATTAGAGACGGATATCCACGAAGGCCTGTTCACGAATTTCACGCTGCCAGGTTTGCAGCTCTTCGTTGGCACGACGCTGGAAGATGGCTTGGCGCACCTGCTCACGACGGCTCTCTTCGGTCACGTCCTGACGGCGGCGCTCCAGCACTTCGATAACGTGGTAGCCGAACTGAGAGCGTACCGGCTCAGAGAGCTGGTTAGGGCTGAGCGATGTCATGGCTTCTTCAAAGGCAGGTACCGTTTGGCCTGGGCGTACCCAACCCAGGTCGCCGCCGTTCATGGCGCTGCCACGGTCGTCGCTGTATTCACGGGCCACTGAGGCGAAATCTGCGCCCTGCTGCAAGCGCTGGCGGGCTTCTTGGGCACGGGCGCGGGCTTGGTTTTCATTGCGCGTGGGGGTTAGCTCTACCAACACGTGGCGGGCACGAGTCTCTTCAATAAAGGCTTGATCTTGCTGGCTCGGCTGCTGGCTTAAAAAGCGCTCAACGTCGCGATCAGAGACCGTCACTCGCTGGCTAATTTGACGCTGTTGCACTTGGCGCATCAGCATTTCGCGGCGTACGTCTTCACGCACGTCAGCCAGAGTAATGCCGTCGGCTTCTACCGCATCGGCAAACTGATCCAGCGTCATGTTGTTGGATTCGGCAATGCTGCGTAGCTGGCGGTTGAGTTCGGTGTCATCCACACTCAGATTGGCTCGGCGGGCCATTTGCAGCTGGATTTCATCCATGACCATACGCTCCAACACTTGCTGGGCCAGCTGGTTACGCGGCGGCAAATTGCCGCCCTGAGCCGCTGCTTGCTGCTCCACCTGGGCAATGCGGTCATCCAACTCGCTGCGCATGATGACGCCATCATTGACGACCGCGACGACGCTATCCAACTGCTGACGCTGGGCCGACTCGAAATTTTGCGCATGCACGGTCAGCGGAACCAGCGCCGCACCCGTGCTCAGGCAGAGCACCATCAGGCTGCCTGCGGACAGCTGGGTGGCTCGTTTCTTCAGCGCGCAGCTCAGCAAGGTCTTTCTGATCATCATAAAAAGTCTCTTTCAGTCGCTATTTTAAAGTGGTCGTTCATAAGGGCGTGGGACGGTAGCCAGGAATCGCCTGCTCAAAGTAGCCGTCGGCCTCTTGACCCACGCCACCTAGACCACGAAACACAAAGCGCAAAAATAGCCCGCGGTCGTTGAAGTCATCGCCAACCCGCGCCGTATCGTTATCGTCGATCCATTCACGCCATACCAGCTGTACGCCATAGCAGCAGTCGTTCCACTGCAGACCCGCGAGCTGTTCCAGGGGACGGTTGTTGGTTTGATCGTGCAGGTAGCGGCCAATCAAATCAATCCTTGGGTTCGCTTTCCACGCCAGCGAAAGATCCCACTCTTCGCGACTGTAGTCACGGAAGCCATCGTCGCCGGGTATCACGCTCGGATCGAACCCTTCGATCTCCCAACGGTAGCCAAGGTTCACTACGTGTCCTTCCGGGTGGCGATAGCGTACATCCACACTGGAGCGCTCGGTCTGTTCACGCTCGTCATCGTAGAGCCATTCGTAGCCGGTACTCCAGCGATCCGATATTTGCCAATCCAGGCGAGTGACCAGCGGAGAGCGGTCACGGGTGGCCTGATAGCGGCTTTCCGGATTCACGGAAGGGTCTTCGCTGGGGCGCGGCGGCAGCGTGCCCGGGTCGCCTTCACTATCGATGCGCCGCTCGGAGAAGTAGTAGCTTTGGCCTATGCCTAAGGTGAGCCTGTCTCGTCCGTTGCTATCTTCGATAAAGCGTGACTGAACGCCTAACGATACGCGATTGAGATCACCCACGCGGTCGGCACCGGAGAAGCGGTGGGGCGACCAAAGTTGGTCCCAGGAGAACGCCCGTTCGCGACTATCGAAATCAGGCAGTTGGGTCTGGTCGGTGCGCGGCACATAGGCATAGTTCACACGCGGCTCTAGCGTTTGCCGGTAGTCGCGCCCACCCAGCTCAAGCTCGCGCTCGAAGACCAGACCGCTGTCGATGGAAGTAATCGCCACACTGCGGGTGGGCGAGGTGGTGCGATCAGTGACTCGGTCGCCATAATCCAGCTGGTAAGCGGTGTGCCAAAGCTCGGTGCGCGGCTCTATATAGCCCCAAGGCTTCTCATAGCGCCAGCCCACAACAGGCGTTAAGTGCAGGCGCGACCCAGTCGCCGCTTCGCGCTCCGGCACTCGACGCTCATCCACATCGCGCCAGAAGTAAGTGGCATTCGAGCGCCACTGGGTATACAAGCCGTTGCCCAACTGCCAGTCGGAGTTGGCGGTTAAGCTGGGCAGGCGATAAAACGGGCGATCGGTGTCGCTAAGCGGGTCTTCCAAACGTTGGAAGCCCTGGGCGCGGGCGTCTAACTGCCAGCGCTCCCCGCGGTAATCCACCTGGGCAAGGCGCTCCATACTGACCCGGTCGCTGTTGCCAAACTCGCCACCAAAGTCGTCAAAATAGCGCCCGTCGCTGGCGGCGCCGTAACGGAGCCGGTAATCACTGCGGGGCGTTAACGTGCCCGCGTGTTGGGCATCAATGTACCAGCGGTCGTCGCCTTCAAAGCGGTTGTCACCGCTATTGGTGCCGCCGTCGCTATCGAGATAACCGCCCTCGACCAAGCCTTGGCTCTGTTCTAGCAGGTAACGATACTCACCGTTGAGCAGCAATCCTCGGTCAGACATCCAGCGCGGCGTGATAGTAGCGTCTTGATTAGGTGCAATGTTCCAGTAGAACGGCTGGGTATAATCAAAGCCGTCGCTGGAAAAACTGACCGAAGGCGACAGCAGCCCGGTATGGCGGCGGTCATCAATGGGGAAGCGCAGCCACGGCCAGTAAAATACCGGCACATCTTTAACTTCCAGGCGCGCATGGCGGGCAGTGCCAAACCCTGCGGCTTGATCAAGGCGAATATCGCTACCTACCAACTGCCAGCTATTGGCGCCGGGGTCGCAGGTGGTAAACGTGGCCTCCTGAAGGCGGTACTGATTTTCGCCGGTCTGCTCTAGCTGGCTGGCCTGGCCGCGCAGGTGCTGGTCGTAGAGCACATAGTGGCTGTTACGCAGCGAGGCGCGGTCTTCGTTCAGCATGAGGGTGGCTTGCTCGCCACGCACCAGGGCTTGTCCGTCGCGGATAGCCAGGTTGCCCTCAGCATCCACCTGCTGACGGTCTGCGGGTAGAAAGACGCGCTCTGCCTGCAGTTCGGTATCGCCCCGGCGTAGTACCACGTCGCCACGCAGCAGAGCTTCACCGTCTGCGGCGTAATCCACTTCCCGGGTTTCTACCGAGAGCGTTTCCGGGTTCTCTTCCGCTGGCAAGCGGTAGGCGGGCATCACATAGCGCCCCCGGCATAGCTGTTGCGGCGCTTCTTCTTGGCTCCAGGCCTGCCAGTCCAGCGCCTCTGCGGGCAGTGCTTGCCCCTGCGCCACCGCTGAAAACGAGGCGCCAGCGAGCAAACTGCCCAGCAGCGTATGCGCAACCGGTACGGTGCGCGAGATTCGCTTGCCCATGTTCGTTATCCTTGGCATCCAGAATCGGTATTATACAGCCCGCATGATGCCCGACCAGCAAGGAGCTTGCATGTCCTCTTCTCGGATTGACGCCCTCACTCAGTGGGCGGCGCAACACCACGGCCTTGATAGCGCCACCATTCGCCTCTCTGCTGCGGGCGGTGACGCCAGTTTTAGGCGCTATTTTCGACTAACGCTACCGGATGGCAACACCCAAGTGGTGATGGATGCACCCCCGGCACAGGAGGACTCGGCGCCGTTTGTGGCTATCGGCCAGCGCTGGCACGCCGCCGGGCTGCCTGTGCCTTACATTCACGCCAGCGACTTAGACGCTGGTTTTTTGCTGCTTGATGACTTGGGTGACACACCGCTGCAGGCCACCTTTACCGACCCGGCCCGCACAGTGCAGAGTCATTTAGACGCACTTGCTTTGATTGCCCAGTTGCAAAACCGCACTAACCCGGCCGCCCTGCCTGACTACGATGCCGCCCTGCTTGGCCGGGAGCTGGACCTGTTTCCCGAGTGGTGCCTGGGGCGCTGGCTGTCGCTATCAGTTCCCGATAGCTGGGAGGCAGTACGCGATAAATTGATAGAGCATGCATTAGCGCAGCCGGTGGTGAGCGTCCACCGCGATTTCGATGCGATGAACCTGATGCTGCACGATCAAACGCTTTACATGATCGACTTCCAGGACGCTGTGGCAGGTCCGCTCAGCTATGACGTCATCTCCCTGCTGCGGGGCCGCTACTGCCGTTTTAGCGCTGACCAGTTTGCCTCCTTCGTCGGCGCTTTCTATCAGCAGGCGCGGCAAGAGGGTCGCCTGACCCGCTCGGTCAGCGAGGAAACTTTTTTAGCGCAGTGCCACGCCATGGCCGCACAGCGCTCGCTAAAAGTGCTGGGCATCTTTTGTCGGTTGACGCTGCGCGACAGCAAAGAAGGCTATTTAGCCCGCCTGCCCCACTTTTTGGCGCACCTGGAAGATAGCCTAGCGGCCCTACCCCAACACCGCGAGTTTGCCGACTGGGTAACGGGCGTGCTGCGCCCGGCGATCATGCAGCGCCTGGAAGAGGGCGCGCCATGAAGGCGATGATTTTGGCGGCAGGCCTGGGCAAACGGATGCGCCCGCTCACCGACCACTGCCCTAAACCATTGCTGCCCGTGGCGGGCAAACCGCTGATCGTGCACCACTTGGAGCGCTTAAAGCGTGCTGGCATTAATGAAGTGGTCATTAACGTGAGCTACCGTGCTGAGCAAATTATCTCTGCACTGGGCGATGGCTCGGCCTACCAAATGTCCATTCACTGGAGCCAGGAGGCTAGCCCGCTTGAGACCGGCGGCGGCATTCAACAGGCACTACCGCTGCTGGGCGATGCGCCGTTCTTACTGGTCAATGGCGATGTCTGGTGTGACTACCTGCCAAGTGTTTCCGCACTGGCAGCAGGTGATTTGGCGCACCTGGTATTGGTGGATAACCCCTCCCACCATCCCGAAGGCGATTTTGCGCTACACCAGGGGCGCGTTTCACCACACGGGGAGGCCCGCCTCACCTTTGCAGGCATCAGTTTGCTACGCCCGGAGCTGGTCGCCGGTGAGCCCCCCGGCGCCTTCGCCCTGGCCCCACTACTGAAACGGGCCATGGCAGAGCACCGCGTTAGCGGCGAGCACTTTGCGGGCCACTGGGTCGATGTGGGCACGCCTGAACGACTGGCCGAGCTTGATAGGCACCTTCAATCAGCCTGATACCAGCTGGCAGCGCACGATGAAGCCGTGCGTTGCCTTCTAGAAATGTTATGCTGCGCGACTTACCTTTCGTCGCCAAGATGAGGAGAGCAACGTGAAAGCACGGGTAAAATGGACCGATGGCCGCCAGTTTGTGGCGGAATCCGGTAGCGGACACAGCGTTGTGATTGATGGCCCACCCGACCACGGCGGTCGCAACACCGGCCCTCGGCCGATGGAAATGCTGTTGATGGGCATGGGCAGTTGCACCGCCTTTGATATCTTGAACATTCTTGATAAGGCCCGCGCAGATGTCACCGACTGCGTTGCCGAGCTGGACGCCGAGCGCGCCGATGAAGTGCCGTCCGTGTTCACCAAGATCCACGTCCACTTTGTGGTCACTGGTCGTGGCTTAAAAGAGAAGCAGGTTCAGCGGGCCGTGGAGCTGTCGGCAGAGAAATACTGCAGCGCTTCTATCATGCTGGTCAACGGCGGCGTTGAGATCACTCACTCCTTCGAGATTGTCGAGGCTTGAACCCCACGCCGCGACACCTTCACTCAGGTTCAAAAAAAATGGCGTGGCCGGATGCAACCCTCGCCTCGGGCGGGCATAATACGCCCGCTTGTTTTTCCCCATACTGCGTAGTGCGGGGCCGCTCGATGAATAGCGGCTGCGTCAGCACGGTAACAAGTGTTTATCGGTTCCGGCGCTGGATCGTCGGGGTGTCTTCATCTGCCATAGGGAGGTTCGGACGTGTCAGATAATCTCCGACTCCACGGGTTCAACAACCTGACAAGCTCGTTGAGCTTCAATATTTACGACATCTGTTACGCCAAAACCGAAGAGCAGCGTGCGGCTTATATCGACTATATCGATGAGCTTTACAACGCCGAACGTTTGACGCAGATTCTCAAGGACGTGACCAATATTATCGGCGCCCATGTGCTGAATATTTCGCGTCAAGATTACGAGCCCCACGGCGCAAGCGTGACCATCCTGATCGCCGAACACGAGCTGGATGAGCCAACGCCTGGGCAAACCGAACCAGGCCCAGGCCCGCTACCGGAAACCGTGGTGGCCCACCTGGATAAGAGCCACGTGACGGTACACAGCTACCCAGAGTCGCACCCTGACAACGGCATTAGCACCTTCCGTCTGGATATCGATGTCTCGACCTGTGGGCATATCAGCCCGCTGAAAGCGCTGAACTACCTGATCCATAGTTTTGATTCCGATATCGTGACCATGGATTACCGCGTGCGCGGCTTTACACGGGATGTGGACGGCAAAAAGCTGTTTATTGACCACGACATCACCTCGATCCAGGACTACTTGGCGGAAGACACCAAGCAGGCCTATCAGATGATCGACGTGAACGTGTATCAAGAGAACATGTTCCACACCAAGATGCTGCTGAAAGACTTCGAACTGGATAACTACCTGTTCGGCACCTCTCGCCGCGACATCACCTTTGAAGAAGCGCGGGATATCGAAAGCCGCCTACGTAAAGAGATGCTGGAGATCTTCTACTCCCGCAATCTCGATTAAGGCGTTGCCTTAAGCAAGCTATGAAGCCAACGAAAAGCTGCCCGCGGGCAGCTTTTTTTATGCGCCCTGTTGATACGGCTAGTAAAAACCTGCCTCGCCCTCAGGACGGGTTTTAAAGCGTCGATGCAGCCATAGGTACTGCTCGGGGTGCTTGCGAATCGCCCGCTCAATAAACGCATTTACCCGCGTAGCATCGGCCAGTTCATCGCCGCTAGGGAAATCTTCAAAGGCGGGCAAACACTCAATGGTGTAGGTGCGATTATCCGGATTACGATGGAACATTAGCGGCACCACAGGGGCGCCCGTCATGCGGGCAATTTTGGCCGTAAGACGAATCGTCGCCGCTTGCTGACCAAATAGCGGCGCAAAGACGCTCACATCGCGGCCAAAATCCTGATCCGGTGAGTACCAGACAATGTGCCCTGCTTTGATACGGCGCACCACCCCACGCAGGTCGTGGCGGTCGATGGCTTGGCCGAAAATACGCGAACGGGCGCGGGTCATAAAGCGCTCGAACAGCGGGTTGTTATGGGGGCGATAGACCACGTCTGCTGGGATAAATAGCGAGTGTAGCGCTCCACCTAAATCCAGCGTTGAGAAGTGAATACCGACCACCAGCACGCCTTTGCCCTGCGCTTTGGCGCGGGCAAGATGCTCCTGCCCGTGATAGGCGACCCGATGACGCATCCCTTCTACATCGCGGCACCAGCCTGTGGCGGTTTCCACCAAGCCAATGCCGTTGGCAATAAAGGTTTCTTTGACCAGTTGGCGCTGCTCATCTGCGCTTTTCTCCGGAAAGCAGAGCGCAATGTTGGTGGTGGTGATGTGCCGACGGCGCTTCACAAAACGCCACGCTAACAGGCCAATCGCTTTACCTACCCATAGCTTCAACCGCCAGGGGAGCCACGCGGCCACATACATTAGGCCAATCGCCAGCCATGTCGGCCAGTAGCGAGGGTGCGCAAAGGAGCGCGGATAAGACGATTTTGACATACAGATAACCGTTTAAACGTGAGCCCCATGATAGCGCCGAGGTGCCCTGGGAAGCACACTGGTCAGCAGCGTATAGCTGATGGTATCGCAGTAGCGGGCCACCTCGTCCACCGGCAGCACACTGCCATTGCTAGCAGTTCCCCATAGCACCACTTCACTGCCAATCGCGGCATCAGGCACATCGGTAACGTCCACCGTCAGCATATCCATAGAGACCTTACCGGCAATGGGGCAGCGCTGGCCGTTGACCAGTACCGGTGTACCATCGACCGCGTGGCGGTCATAGCCATCGCCATAACCTGCGGCGACCACGGCAATTTTAGAGGGTCGCTTGGCCTTCCAGCGGCCGCTATAGCCCACCTGTTCCCCCTCCGCCAACTCGCGCAACGCAATAATCTCTGAGCGTAATGTCATCACCGGGCGTAGCTGCTGGGTGATCTCGTTAGCCACTTCCAGCGGGTCGCTGCCATAGAGCATCACGCCGGGGCGATTCCAGTCGCCATGTGCGGCAGGCCATGCCAGCGTCGCCGGGGAGTTGGCCAGACACAGCGGTGCCTTCAGCTTGGCAGCCAGCGCTTTCAGCGTATTCATCTGGCGGTTGAAGTAGCTAGGATCTTTCGCATCGGCGGTGGCAAAGTGGCTCATCAGATGCAGCGCCGTTACCTGCGGAGTATCCACCAAACGCTGCCAAACACTGGTCGCCTCCTCCGGCGAGAACCCCAAACGGTGCATCCCCGAATCCACCTTTAACCAAACAGGAATAGGCTGCCGTGGCGAATACGTCAGCAGCGCTTCGACCTGCCACGCACTGTGCACACTGATCCATAAACGTTGCTGGTCGACCAGCGCCAGCTCATCGGCACTGAAAATACCCTCTAGCAGCACAATGGGCGCTTTGATGCCTCCTTCGCGCAGGCTCAGCGCCTCTTCGATGCAGGCCACTGCAAATGCCGGAACGTCAGTTTCTAAGGCACGGGCACAGGCCAGTGCACCGTGGCCGTAGGCATCGGCTTTAATGACGGCAACTGAGCGGCTTTGCGGAGCGCAGCGGCACGCCAGTTGATAGTTGTGACGCAGCGCGTCCAAATCAATATGGGCCACTAACGGGCGCATGGCTCTCTCACTTACTAGGTCACTGACCGGCGTACTTGCCGGACTGAGCGGAGTCACTCAGTAATGTATGAATGAAAATGGTTCGCCCTAAAAACAGCGCACCGAGCAGATAACTCGGTGCGCTATTAATACTTCCGTTGGGCTTGTCGGAAGCAGCTGGTTTAACTCTCGACCCGGAATTAACTCTCGAAAATCGCGTCGAGGGAAAGCCCCTGTTTTTCCAGGGAGCGGCGCAGCTTCTTTAACGCTTCTACCTGAATTTGTCGAACGCGTTCCCGCGTTAGGCCAATCTCGGCACCCACTTCTTCCAGCGTTGCTGCCTCGTGACCGCGTAAACCGAAACGGCGTACCACGACTTCGCGCTGTTTTTCGCTTAGCTCATCCAGCCAGTGGTCCACGTGTTCGCGCACGTCGCCATCCACCAAGCACGCTTCTGGCCCCAGCACCTCATCGTCGGTGAGCGTATCAATCAGCGGCTTATCGCTGTCGCCGCCCATGGGATAATCCACCGACGACACCCGCTCGTTAAGCCCCAGCATTTTCTTAACTGTCTCGACCGGTTTATCAAGATGCTCGGCGATCTCTTCGGCGGTAGCTTCGTGATCCAGCTTTTGAGTCAGCTCACGGGCAGCGCGCAGATAAATGTTGAGCTCTTTCACCACGTGAATCGGCAGACGAATAGTACGCGTCTGGTTCATCAGCGCACGCTCAATCGTTTGGCGAATCCACCACGTGGCGTAAGTAGAGAAGCGGAAGCCCCGCTCGGGGTCAAACTTCTCCACCGCCCGAATCAAACCAAGATTACCTTCCTCGATTAAATCGAGCAGCGTTAAGCCTCGGTTCAGGTAGCGTCTGGCAATCTTGACCACTAGACGCAGGTTAGACTCAATCATCCTTGAGCGGCCAAGCGCATCGCCTTTACGCGCTAGGCGGCCATAGTAAACTTCTTCTTCCGGCGTCAGCAGCGGAGAAAAGCCAATTTCGTTAAGGTAGATCTGTGTCGCATCCAAGCTTTGAGTCGATTGACGGTCTTCACGGCCCAGCGCTTTTTCAAACGCTTCCTCCTCTGCCGTGGCGTCGTCGTCGGCGTCATCTAACGCCTCTTCAACCTCATCCAGGTCAATCTCCTGTAGGTCCTTTTCCAGCATACTCATGGTCATACCCCCGTTGTCTCGCCTAACCGCCATTTAGAAAAGTAAGGGTGGTCGCACTCCCTGTGCGCATACACCTTATTGTTATATGACGCTCTAATTCAGCTATGCGGGTTGCCCTAGCAGGCTTGACACGTTACACCTGCTAGGTAATGACTAGCGCGATGGCAGATAGTCCAACGGATTTTGCGGCTGACCATCGCGGCGCACCTCAAAATGCAGTTTGATGGCATCTGCATCGCTATTGCCCATCGTGGCAATCACTTCACCTGCCTCGACGACATCATTCTCTTTGACGCTTAAACTATCATTATGTGCATAGGCGCTGAGAAACTGATCGTTATGTTTCAGTAGTATTAGGTTACCGTAGCCACGTACACCGCTACCGGCATAGACCACAATACCAGGGCCTGCTGCACGAACAGGTTGCCCCTTTTGCCCGGCGATATCAATCCCGGCTGTAATGCTGCCTCCCTGCCCAAACTCACCGGTGACCTGACCATCGGTTGGCCATTGCCAATCGATGTTTTCGGCAGGCGTAAAGGTACGCGACGAGCGATCGGTACGGGCGGTTTGAGTGGGCTGAGCGGCAGGCTCTGGCTCAGCGGCAGGTTCCGGCTCTGGCTCTGGGGTCGGTTCAGGCGTGGGCGCTGGCTCCTGCGCGGGCTGAGCTGGCGGCTGTTGATTAGTGGATTCAACCGGGGCATTAGCAGCGGCAGCCACCTGCTGGGATGCTTCCACCGCCGTGCGCTCAGCCCGCTCGGCGGTTAGGCGCTGGTTACGTTCAATGGCGCTCTCATCAGGCAGCAGCCAATCCAGTTCCTGGTCGTTGCTTGCCACGGCAGTCGCCTGGGGCTGCAGGCCCGTTGCCACCGCGCCACTTGCAACAGCAGGCGCAGGGTTGGCACTGGGCTGGTTAGTAACGCCACCCGCTCCTTCACGCAGCGCAATGGTTTGTCCGGGGTAAATTTGATAAGGCGCTTCAATATTGTTAATAGCTGCCAACTGGCGATAATCCAGGTTGTGCTGCCAAGCAATACCGTAGAGCGTATCACCTGCCTTAACGCTATATTGGGGCGAATTCTCGACCGCGCTGCGGGCTTCGCTCAAATCGCGCACCTGCGGCGTATTGTGCTGCTGGTTAGCACAGCCGCTAACTGCCAGCGCCAATACCGTCATGATGAAAACCTTACGCATCAAACCCTACTCCTTTTCAACGCCGCGCGCTAACTAACAATTGAACGACACTCAATTGAACGACTGTTCTGTGAGTGGCTGCCTAATAGATGACGGCCTATGAACGATGTTAGGCATGATAGGCTGCACGGCGGTTCAATAATATGACCAGCAGCGCGCCGATTGCCATCAACGTTATCACGCCTGTTACTTGTGCCGACGCTCCTGTCAACACGGCGTAATCGCTGGGTAATAGATAGCGATAATCCAGCGGAATCATTTGCCCATCGGGGCCTAGCTGGTAGCGTAACAGCTCACGCCAGGGCCAGAGAACCGGTAGCGAGCCAACAATAAAGCCCAACAATAGCTGTAGTGTCGCGCCATGGTAGCGCCGCAATAGCCACGAAAGCAGTCGTGAAGAGAGCGCCAACCCGATGATGCACCCCATTCCAAACAGCATGATAATGCCAAGATCGAAGCTGCGAATAGCCCCCATGATGGTGCCGTAGAGCCCCATCGTGAGCAATAAAAAGCTGCCGGATACACCAGGCAGCAGCATCGCACTAATCGCGATAGCGCCAGCCACTATGACTACCAGCGCTTCATTGCCAATCATCAGCACCAGCGGCATCATGCCGGGAAGCAGTTTGGCTAACATTAACCCAATCGCCAGCGGCAGCAAGTACCAAATTTTCCATCGTTCTCCAGCCTGCCCGACCACTAGTGCCGAGGCCGCTACAAGCCCGAAAAAGAACCCCTCCAATAGCAGCGGTTGCGCCTCCATTAGCCACAGCGCTAAGTGAGCCACGCTCACCAAACTGACCGCAACACCCAGCAGTAGCGGTATTAGAAACGCCAAGTTCAGGTGCCGACTTAAGCCCACCCAGCCCCCGCGACGCCAAGCGCCAAAGGCGCTAGGCCCACACTGTTTAATAGTGTTAATTAACTCTTCATAAATACCGGTAATAAAGGCAATCGTGCCTCCCGATACGCCAGGTACTGCATCGGCAGCGCCCATCCCGGCGCCTTTTAAAAACAGTCCTATGGGTCGACGCTTCAATCCACCACTCCTTGCAATAGGGGTACAAAACGCACGGGTTCAAGCCTGCGTTTTTCAAAGGCAGAGCCAATACGCTTAATTTGGGTAAGCCACTGACTGCCATCTGACTCTTCCAGCGGTGCAATAAGCACACCGTCATAACTCAGCTGTTCAAGTAATACTTCCGGCAGCGTTTGCGCGCAGGCCGTGAGCAAAATAACGTCAAAGGGCGCAGCTTCCGGCCAGCCTTCGCTGCCGTCGGCCACAGCTAATGTCGCTGGGGCACCTAGCCGCCATAGCCGCTCTGCTGCTCGCTCGTGCAGCGTATAGATTCGCTCCACGGAGTAAAGCGTTTCTACTAGGCGCGACAAAATCAGCGTTTGATAACCTGAACCAGTCCCCACTTCCAGCACGCGCTGGGGCGACGCGCGAAGTACCAGCTCGGTCATGCGCGCGACGGTTAGCGGCTGGGAAAGCGTTTGACCAAAACCAATGGGTAGAGCGGTATCTTCATAGGCGCGATGAGCGAGCGCTTCATCGACAAACAGATGACGCGGCTCGCTGGCCATCACTTCTAACACGCACTGGTTACGCACGCCTTGTTGAATCAGGCGCTTGATCATACGGTCACGGGTGCGCTGGGAAGTCATTCCACGGCCGCGCAGCTCTCCAGGCGATAGCTCAGGCAAAGGCATCCAACCAGTCCTGCACATCACGACGCGCGGGGTGGCGCGTTAAATCAGTTTGCAGTGGCGTAATCGATACATAACCTGCTTCGATGGCCGCAAAGTCGGTATCTTCACCGTCGTCAGCGTTAGCCGCCACCGGGGCAATCCAGTAGCGGGTACGGCCCCGGGGGTCTTGCACCGGTACAGGCTTTTCGGCTGGGCCGCGGTAGCCCAAGCGGGTAACTTTAACACCTTTGATTTTTTCCCAGGGCAGGTCAGGGACATTCACATTCAGCAGCGTACGAGGCGGCAGTGAGAGTTGATCAGCGGCACCGATGAGGCTCGCGGCAAACTTGGCTGCCGTCGCAAAATGGTGGGCGCCGCACAGCGACATGGCAATCGCCGTCATACCTATATTACGCCCCTCCATCGCGGCGGCGACCGTGCCTGAATAAAGCACGTCATCACCGAGGTTACTGCCATGGTTAATCCCTGAAATGACCAAATCAGGACGCTCGTCCCACACCCCATTCACGCCTAAATAGACGCAGTCGGCCGGAGTGCCGTCCACACTATAAAAGCCGTTGTCTAACGCCGTCAGCGCGAGCGGACGCGATAGCGTCAGCGAATTACTGGCCCCGCTGCGGTCACGGTCAGGGGCAACCACGCGTAGGTTAGCGTGGGGTGTTAGCGCCTCGTAAAGTGCTCTAAGGCCGGGGGCGTGAACACCGTCATCGTTGGAAAGCAGCAGTCGCCGCATCAGAATCTCCTCACCTCAGCGTTAAGCCATGTCGGGATGATGAATTAACTCGCCAATGACCGCCGTGGCAAAGCTGCCTCGCGGCAGGGCAAACGAGAGTAGCACGGCGTCTGCTTCGAAGGTTATTTGCGGCGCAATAAGCCGGGCACGTAGCGCACGCTGCCCGCGCTTGACGCCGCTCTTTTCAAGCCCTTCACACAGTGCAGGGTGCTGAGCGGCGAGCTGCGCTTCATAAGCCCCAGCATCTCCTTCAGCCGAGCGACCAACGCCCCACAGCACACCGGTTGGGTGAACGTCTAGCGCAGCGGCGCGCTCCACCAAACTCTCCTCCACCGCCTCAATGCCAAACACACTTTGGGTGCCATCAAGCATAAGAGCATCCCCAGCGATGGGCTGGCACCAGTTACCATCCTGCAGCCGCGCGCTAAGCAGTTCATTGAATAAAAAGCTGCGAGCGGTGGAGAGCATCATGCCCTGCCGGTCGTCGCGCTTGCGCCAGCCTTTCGCCAGCACGGCGGCGGCACGCTGTAAGTTGCGCGCCCCTGCGCCAAAGCGCTGATGGCCGAAATAGTTGGGCACGCCCTGGGCGCAGAGCGTTTCCCAGCGTGGCAAAAAATCGGCCGACTGAACGGCCTCACCGCTCAGGCGTAGCGTAAAGTGGTTAGTGCGATGCACGCCCCGCTTTAGCTTACGTGGGTGGCGCGCCTGCTCAAGTACCGTAACCCCCAGCGCTGCCAAAGAAGCCGACAAATCCGCCGGGGCATCGCGCCCTGGCAAATGGACGCTTAACCATTGGCGAGCCACCGCGACCCGATCTTTCATGCCGGAATAGCCAATATCTCTAGGCGTGACGCCACACAATCGGCTTAGCTGTTTCACCATATCTAACGTGGTTTGGTTGCGCTTTTCAAGCCGCAGCCACAGGTGTTCACCATGAGCTTCCGGGGTAAAATCGAGCTGCTCATCGACGATAAAGTCTTCCGGCTGAGCACGGTACTGCCCTGGCGCGGGCACGCCGAAAGCGGGCGTTAGGCTACGCTGCCATGGGGGTAGGTTAAGCATTCAGCGCCTCTGGGGCCGTCAGCAGTACCACCGCCTCTGCGGCAATGCCTTCACCGCGCCCGGTGAAGCCAAGGCGCTCAGTAGTGGTGGCTTTGACGTTTACCTGGCCAAGACTAATTCCTAAATCTTCAGCGATGACGGCGCGCATAGCGTCAATATGGGGAGCCATTTTGGGCGCCTGGGCCATTAACGTTGCATCCAGATTCACCACGCGATACCCCTCGCTACGCACCAGGGTTACCACATGGCGCAGCAGGCCACGGCTGTCAGCACCGGCCCAGGCGGGGTCGGTATCCGGAAAATGACGGCCGATATCCCCCAGCGCACAGGCACCCAGTAGCGCATCGCTGATCGCGTGGAGCAGTACGTCGCCATCAGAGTGGGCCACAAAACCGTGGTCAAACGGCAGCTTAACGCCGCCAATCATTAAATGGTCACCCGGCCCAAAGCGGTGTACGTCAAAACCGTGGCCAATTCGCATTAGGAACTCCTGTTGCTGGCGGTTGCCGACTGGGCGGCCAGAATGGCAGCCGCCAGGGCTAAGTCGTCAGGGTGGGTCACTTTTAGATTATCTCGGCGTCCGCTCACTAGCCGTGGCGCCTCGCCCAGCGCTTCTACCGCCGAGGCTTCATCAGTGACCACCGTGCCAGTTTGCTGAGCCTGCTCAAGCGCATGGCGCAGCAGCGAGTAACGGAAACTCTGTGGCGTCAGCGCGTGCCATAGGCCATCCCGCGGTTCGGTAATTTGGCTGAGCTGGTCACCGTTATCGCGCTTCATGGTATCCGCCACCGGCATTGCCAGAAGCGCACCGCCTGAGTGTGTCTGCGCTGCTTGATAGAGCGCGTGGAGATCATCACGAGTAATGCACGGACGCGCGACATCGTGCACCATCACGAGGTCTGAGTCCTCGGCGGTCATCGCTTGCAAAGCGTTTAATACGCTATGCATACGCTCGGCACCGCCTGACACACGCTGCCACTGCGCAAAAGGCACCCAGGTGGGGTCGAACCAGCGGTCGTCGCTGTCTAGGCAAAGTACCAACCGCGCCTGCGGAAAAGCGGCGTGAAGCCGTGCCAAGGTGTGGGCCAGAATGGGCTGATTGTTCAACGTCAAATACTGTTTAGGCTTATCGGCCCCCATACGTCTGCCCTGCCCCGCTGCAGGAACGACGAGCCATAGTGTGTTACTCATTCTGCGGCGCCTTCACTGCTCGGTGGTATAGCTCCAGGCAGGGAAACCAGCCCCGCATTGATTCCCACTAGCTCGTTTTTGATGGCAACACCGGGCACCCAATAAAATTGTTCATCGGTGCGCACCATGCCCATATCGCTACGGGCGCGCTCTTCAATGGCATCGAGTCCCGTTTTTAAGTCAGTGACTTCCGCTGCGAGCCTTGCATTGCGCTCACGCATTGGCACGTTGTCGGCTTCCTGCACGGCAACGCGTTGCTCTACCTCCTGGAGGTCTTGCCAGCCGCCGTTTCCCAGCCAAAGCTGGTACTGCAGCAATCCCAGTGCGGCAAGCAGTATCACCACGAGCCATTTGTGCATCACAGAGATCCTTTGTGAAAGCGAGAACGGCGCGCATTATGCCATTAAGGGCGATAGGCAGCGAGCCGCAGCGCTGTGGGAATTATTTAAACGGTAAGGCATCTTCGGCGGCACGGCGATAGGCCATGATATGGGCAGCCTCTTCTTGGCAAAACTGCGCGACCCCTGCGGCAAGCCCTGGATGGGCCACATAGTGCAGCGAGCGAACCCGCTGCGGTGCAAAGCCCCTTACCAGTTTATGCTCGCCCTGGGTGCCAGGGTCAAATAGGGTTAGCCCCTTGGCTAGGCAGTAGTCGATGCCTTGGTAGTAGCAGGCTTCGAAATGCAGGCAGTCCGCGATGATTTCACTGCCCCAGTAGCGTCCATAAAGAGTGTGTGCACCGCGAAAATAGAGCGCAGCGGCCACGGGCCTGCCCTCCAAACGCACCTGCACCAACATCAGCGCCTCGGGCATTACTTGGCGTAATCGTTCAAAGAAGACGTGATTAAGATAGGGTGGTCGGCCGCGCTCATGATATGTAATGGTGTAGCAGCGATAGAAGTGTGCCATATCGACATCACTAATCGCAGCGCCTTCTAGACGATGCAGCGTAAGGCCCTGATCAGCGACTAACCGCCGCTCACGCTTTATCATTTTGCGACGCTTTGAGGTCAGACTAGCTAAAAAGCCGTCAAAATCGCCGAAACCTCGGTCTCGCCACTGAAACTGTACCCCTTCTCGCGCAATTAGCTCAGGACACTGGCGCTGCCACGCCTCGACCTCTGGCTCCTCGGCAAACAGCAAGTGCCAACTGGAAAGTCCCACCTCATCGCACTGCTGCTTCCAACCGATGGCTAACTGCTCACGGACAGCGGCAGTATCGGTATTCGCGGCGATCAGTGCTCGGGGGCCAGGCACAGGCGTAAAAGGAATAGCGCTTAGCCCTTTGGGGTAGTAGTCGCCACCTGCCCGCTCCAGCGCCTCCGCCCACCCCCAATCAAACACATATTCGCCATAGGAGTGGTCCTTGCGGTACATGGGCAGCGCCCCGACCAACCGGGAATCTTGCCAAACGCATATATGGCAAGGCTCCCAGCCAGTAGCTGCACTCACCGAACCGCTCGCTTCGAGTGCAGCCAAAAAGGCATGGCGTAAAAAGGGCTGCTCTTCACTCACCAGCGCATCCCACTGGCTTGCCGCAACGGTATCAATCGCAGGTAGAATGGTAAGGGACAGCGAGTGTGAACGCATAACATCTCCCATGGCACACTGGCATAGGTTGTGAATCGTTTACTGTACCATCAAGGCCATGACAGCGTATGAACCACCTTGTTTTGCTTACGATCTTTTGGACCGATAAACACTGCACCCACGCGCACTGAAACCAGCACTGTCGATAACGGATGATTCCAAGGAGAGGCTATGAAGCGCGACCTTACGAGTATGTTTAATGCTCAGCGTCATACGGCTGGCCAAGCGCCATTTCCAACGTTAGGGGTGCGCCGAGAACGCTTGGCCCGCTTAGCCAAAATGACGAAGCGCCATCAGCAAGAGATCGTGCGAGCAATCCAAACCGACTTTGGCCAGCGTAGCGACGTAGAAATACACCTTGTTGAAATTAGCGCTGTGCTGCAAGCAATTCGCCATGCACGCCGCCACTTATGGCACTGGATGCGCCCTCGCCGAGCAGGCGTACCTTGGAAAATGTGGCCCGCTCGTGCTCGCGTTGCCCCTCAGCCCCTTGGCATTGTGGGAGTGATGTACTCCTGGAACTACCCTTGGCATCTTGCTTTGATGCCGGTGGTAGATGCGTTCGCCGCAGGTAATACGGTACTGGTAAAGCCCAGTGAGCAGGCGCCACATACCAGCGCTCTATTGGCCAAACTGGTGCCTCAATACTTCACCGACGAAGAGTTTGGCGTGGTGGAGGGTGGCGCTGATATCGCCACAGCATTTAGCGCGCTGCCGTTTGATCACTTGCTCTTTACCGGCTCAAGCGCAGCGGGCCGCCAAGTAGCCGCTGCCGCGGCTACCCACCTCACCCCCGTCACGCTGGAGCTGGGTGGCAAATCACCTGCGCTTGTCGCGGGTGACGCTGATTTAGAACAGGCGGCCGCCGCGATTATCTTTGGCAAAGGCTTGAATGGGGGGCAATCCTGCACAGCGCCGGACTATGTACTGGTTGAGAGCCGCCACCTTGACGCCCTTACTCACGCTTTAGAGCGAGCCATCCAACATCAGCGGCCAAACGCAAAAGAGGCCACCGGCTATGTGAGCGATGTCCACCAAGCGCGCATCGAGCAGCTATTGGGTGAAGCACGCGACCACGGCTGCCGTGTAATTGACCAAGGCGCCCATGCCCCCGCGCTCGTCATCGACCCGCACCAGGGTTTAGCGCTAATGCAGGAGGAGATTTTTGGCCGCATCCTGCCGCTTATTAGCGTTAAGCAAATGGACGACGCCATTCGTTTTATTAATGCTCGCCCTCACCCACTCGTTCTCTACGCGTTCACCCGTAACAAGGCGCTCCAGGAATCCCTTCGTCACACCACCCGCTCTGGTGCGCTGGTGTTTAATGAGACGCTGCTGCACCACGCCGTTTCCTCCTTACCCTTTGGCGGCGTTGGTGAAAGCGGCATGGGGGCTTACCACGGCCGTCACGGTTTTGAACGTTTTAGCCATTTGCGCGGCGTCTTTTATCAATCCCAGCGCCCCACCAGCCGGTGGCTAAGACCCCCTTATCGACGTTGGTTGCTGAAATTACTAGGGCTTGACTAAAGCTATTAAGCTAATGTCCGATATTCACTTAATACGCCTTATAGTTACAAGCCACTACATTTAGGAAACATTATGCAAGCCGCCGACCTACCTAATAATGAAACACAGCGCCTGACGGCCTTGCATGTACTCAATGTTCTCGATACACCTGCCGACACAGCCTTTGATCGCATCACTGAGCTGGCCTGCGAACTGTTTGATGTGCCGATTGCTTTAGTATCGTTGGTTGATAAAGAGCGCCAATGGTTTAAAGCTCACAGCGGGCTTGAGGCCTATGAAACCAACCGTGAGATCTCATTTTGTGCCCATGCCGTAGCAGCTAATCGCCCCTTAGTCATTGAAGATACCAAAAACGACCCGCGCTTCGCTGATAACCCATTGGTATTAGAGCAGCCTCATATCCGTTTTTATGCAGGCCACCCGCTTTGCCCCAGCGATGACCAGTTACCCGTTGGTACGCTGTGCTTAATTGATGAACAACCACGCACCTTTACTGAACGTGATCATCGCATCCTGCACAATTTAGCCAAGCAGGTAGATGAATTGCTCCGCCAACATGAGCTTAAGGAGCGGCTTTCACGTACGGCAAAACAGTTTGAAGCACTCTTTACCAAAAGTGCGACAGGTAAAGTACGCGTCGATCGGGCGGGAAATGTCATCGCCATTAACCCATTTGCACTCAACTTATTGGGCTACCAAGCTGAAGAAGTTGTCGGCAACAATGTGGGAATGCTCGCCTTCCCAGAGACCGCGGAGAAATACAATTATTTAATTAGCCGCTACTTCTCTTCCGATGCTAATGAACAGAACGTTGGAAAAGGGCGCGAAATTGTAGTGCGCCATAAGAAAGGGCATCAGATTCCCGTACATTTAGCAGTGAACGCCATTCACAATGACCGTCAGGAGTTTGTTGAGTTTCTGGCGATACTCACTGACCTTTCAGATATTAATGAAGCAAAACATCGCGTAAACCGGGAACGCCGCTTATTACAAGTGCTTCATCAAGGCATTACCGACTACCAAGCGTTAATGTCTGGAGAGCAGCTGTGGACATTCTTAATGGAAGCGCTGCGCGAACTCACCGACAGCGACTATGCCCTGATTGGCGAAGTGTTACCGACTGACACCACCAACGCACTCAAAATCCATGCGATCACCGATCTCTCCTGGAGTAACGAGTCACGTCAATTAATGGAAAGCCTGCGCAGCGGCGATATGATGCTAACCAACCCTGGTTCGCTGCTAGGCCGTGTATTCGCTTACGGTGATGTGGTCATTACCGATGATGTGTATAGCCACTCTAAGCGCGGCGGCTTCCCGCCGGGCCACCCACGCATCAATAACTATTTGGGCGCGCCTATTTTCAGCGGTGATAAGCTGATTGGTATGTTCGCTATCGCCAATAGTCAGCAGCCGCTTAGCCAGGCGCTATTGGACTGGTTACAGCCGTTTACCGACACCTGCGCTTTACTGATCAACCTTTACCGCCAAATGTCAGAGCGCGAGCAGGTCACCAGAGATTTGGCGGCCGCCCGAGATCAAGCGGAAAAAGCCAATCAAGCAAAGAGTGAGTTCCTCTCCTCCATGAGCCACGAGCTGCGCACACCGCTTAATGCCATCATTGGTTTTTCGCAGTTACTCGGTAAGGGAAGGCGTGACCCACTCAGCGAGAAACAGCAGCGCCAGGTCGGCCAAATCGAGAAAAGCGGCCAGCATCTATTGAGCCTCATTAACGAAGTGCTTGATCTGGCGAGAATCGAAGCTGGCCATATGACGCTCTCTATTGAGCCAATCTCTGTAGAGGGTGTTATTGAGGATGCCTGCAGCACGCTAGAAGCCAATATAGATGCTGCCAGTATACAGTTAATCCGTCACCCGATTGATAGCACGTGGTCAGCCTCCGCCGACTACACACGCACTAAGCAGATACTGCTTAATCTGTTATCCAATGCCATTAAGTACAACCGCGAGCACGGCACCATTACCATTGGGGTAACGCAGCAAGATTCTGAACTACGCTTCAGCATTAGTGACACAGGACCGGGCATTGCCCCCGAGCGGCAAGAGGAACTCTTTGAGCCGTTTAATCGCCTAGACGCTGAGTACGGCACCATCGAAGGCACGGGTATTGGGCTGGCAATTACTCGAGAACTGGTTGAGCGCATGTCGGGGTGTATTGGCGTGGACAGCCAGCCGGGCAAAGGGTCTACTTTCTGGTTTACGCTCCCTGTTGCCAACGTTGCCCCACTAACAGAACAGACCGCAACACGCACCTTGGCCGATGCGGAAAAAGCTCAGCGCGATTATCGGCTGCTTTATATTGAGGATAACCCCACCAACCAACGCTTGATGGAAGACATTATTGATGACTTCCCCCACGTGGATCTTCAAACCGTTAATAGTGCTGAACTCGGGCTTGAGATTATGCGTCACTCACCGCCTGATCTTGTACTTATGGATATCCACCTGCCGGGGATGAACGGCTACCAAGCCCTCGATGCCATACAAAACGATGCGCAATTGAAGCATATTAATGTTGTTGCGCTCTCTGCCAATGCGATGGAACGTGATGTGGTACACGGCTTAGCCGCTGGTTTTGCTGATTACCTGACCAAACCTATCGATATCGACAAACTATCGGCAACGCTCAGCACCTATTTTTCCGCCGCACCGGCAACAGACGCACCAAGGAAGGCTCCATGACATTTATGAACAAACACCTGCTTGTTGTTGACGACAACAGCGTGAATGTTGAGCTGCTTCTCGACCTATTAGACGACCACGGTTTTGATAATGTGCACGGAATAAGCGACCCCCGTCATGTACTCACCCACTGTCAGCGGCAGCTACCCGATCTAATTTTGCTCGATATCCGTATGCCGCACCTAGACGGCTACGCGGTGATGGGACAGCTACAGGAGCATTTTGCCGACCAAACGCCCCCCATTATTGTATTGACCGCCCAAATCGACGACGACACCCGCCACCGGGCGCTAAACATGGGCGTTCGCGACTTTCTTACCAAACCGTTCAAGCATGACGAAGTACTGCAGCGCATTCGCAATACGTTAAGCGTGGAACACCGCTATCAGGTTCGTGACAAGCAGGCAGAAACCCTGGAGCAAATGGTCGCCAAGCGAACGGAGGAACTGGATCGCCAATCCCGCACCGACCCGATTACCCAGTTACCCAACCGCCGGGCACTAACGCAAACCCTACAGCGGGCTGCCCAGCTGGGCAGTGATACCGGGTTACTGTTTATTGCCCTAGACCACCTTGATGATGTGGTTCGTCTCCACGGCTATAGCATTGCAGACCGGTTGATGGTGCATATCAGCCAGCAGTTAAACGCCCAGCTAGCGCCTGGGTGTACGCTAGGGCTATGGGGCGGCAGTGAGCTGCTAGTGGTCGCACGTACAGAGCTTACCGAGCTACGGCAGTTGGCAGCGCGCCTGCTCGTCTGCTTCGACCAAGACCAGGCCTTAGGCGATTTACTGCTACCGCTCAATGCCCGTATCGGCATCAGCTGGGCCCAGGGCCATTTCGATACCGAACGCTTGGTACATATGGCTGCCCTAGCCCTGCCCCAAAACGGCTCTTTACGCATCCAAAGCTACAATGAAACCCTGGAAACCCAGCAGCGCCACCGCCTTCACCTGCAACAAGCTATACGTGGAGCGACTCAGCGCGGAGAAATGTCCTTGGCGTTTCAACCCAAGCTGTCGCTACTGACCCACCAAATTATCGGTGCGGAAGCCCTGCTGCGCTGGCATCATCCCGAGCTTGGTCACGTATCACCGGCAGATTTCATCCCCTTGGCCGAGGCCAGCGGTGATATTCTCTCTATTGGGGAGTGGGTACTGGAAGAAGCCATGCGCTATATTGCCCATTGGCGCCAGCAAGGGCTTCTTAACGATCACTTTCATATTGCGGTTAACGTGGCGGCCCGCCAGCTGGCACGTAAGGATTTTGCTAAAAACCTACTAACACGCTTAGCTAAGCACAACATTCCTGAGCGCTTTTTTGCTTTAGAGGTCACCGAATCCGGCCTGCTCAGCGATATGAATAACGCGCGCATCCAGTTAGCTCAATTGACCGAAGCAAAGATTGCTGTTGCCATCGATGATTTTGGTACCGGGCATTCCTCGCTGGCTTATGTAAAGACACTGCCTTTCTCAACCCTAAAGATTGACCGCGCCTTTGTGATGGACTTGGAAAAAGACACGGTGGATCGCCAACTGGCTCTGACCATCACCCAGTTAGCCCATGCAGTAGGCTGTAATGTGGTGGCTGAAGGCATCGAAACCGCAGCTCAAGCAGACTACTTACGTTCTATTGGTTGCGAAGCTGCACAGGGGTATTACTATGCTCGTCCATTGCCCGCCGATGAATTTTATCGCTGGTGCACAAATTGGAAACCTCACCCAAACTTAACGCCTGCCACGGAGTCTGTTAATGGCGCATGACCTGCTAGACCGCTTACGGGAACGCTTAGAAGAGTTGAACCGCTCAGAGCGCAAAGTCGCGAACGTAATTTTGGAAGACCCCGCCGCGGCCACCAGCCTGAGCATCGCAAGCCTTGCCCAGGCAGCTAGTGTCAGCGAGCCGACCGTTAACCGTTTCTGCCGTAACTTTGGCGCCAAAGGCTACCCGGATTTTAAAATCAAGCTGGCCCAAAGCTTGGCGGGGGGCACGCCCTACGTCACCCGCGCCGTTGAGCCCGGCGATACTGCCACGCAGTACACCCATAAAATCTTTGGGGCCACCATTGCCGCGCTGGACGAAGCCCAGCGTGAAGTGGATATGGCCGCCGTCGAGCGGATGGTGGATTATCTGACGCAGGCCAAGCAGATTCACTTTTTTGGGCTGGGTGCGTCAGGTGCCGTGGCGCAAGACGCGCAGCATAAGTTTTTCCGCTTTAACCTGCCGGTCATGGCCTATGTAGACGTGCTGATGCAGCGCATGGTAGCCGCCGCCTGCCACACCGGCGATGTGGTGGTGATCATCTCTTATACCGGACGCACCAGGGAGCTGGTGGATATCGCCAAAGTGGCCAGGGAAGCAGGTGCCGTCGTACTCGGCATTACCGCACCGAACTCTCCGCTCTCACAGGAGTGCACCGCCACGCTTGAAGTCGCCACTCCTGAGGACACCGACCACTATATGCCGATGACCTCACGAGTTATTCAGCTCACCTTAATTGATGCGCTCGCCACCGGGGTAACGCTTAGGCGCGGCGAAGATTTTCTGCCGCACCTGAAAAAGATCAAAGACAGCCTGCGCGATACCCGCTTTCCAGCGGAAAAGCCCACTAAGTAAGCGTCACTAGTGGTTACGCGTCCACAGCGGTGGTGACGGTAATTTCCACTTTTAACTCGTCGGCAGGCATTGGCGCGCATACGCAGGTGCGTGCCGGTGCATAGCCATCTGGCACCCAGGCATCCCATACTTCGTTCATCGCTGCGAAATCGCCACCATCTTTCAGGTAGATAGTGGCACTTAGCAGCTGCTCGCGGCTGGAGCCAATCTCTTTTAGCAGCGCATCTACCCGCGCCAGCATGCTCTCGGTTTGCGCTTTGATGTCGCCATGGCGCGCCTCAGGACCCGCCACCTGACCACATAAATAGGCAACGCCCTGGTGAATCACGGCGCGGCTCATACGAGCTTTTGTATCATGACGCTGAATGCTCATAGATTAATCTCCTAAGAAGATGAAAAAAACCAGTGTAAACCGCCACCAAGCCGCTGCCTATGCTTCGTTAGCCAACGCGCATTAGGTGGGCACGGGACGATGTTCAAACACGCGGCGCAAAACGAAGCTCGTATGGGCCCCGGTCACCCCTTCAATTCGGTTGATGACGTGCAGCAGCAGGTGCTGGTAATCATCCATATCCTTCACCAGAATTTTGAGCTGAAAATCCGCCGCTTGCCCGGTAATGATCAAACACTCCACCACGTTGGGGATAGTGCGAATATGTCGCTCGAAGTTATCAAACCGCTCAGGGGTGTGCTGGTCCATTGAGATGTGCAGCAATGCCATCAGCTGAAACCCCAGCGGGCGCGCATCCACCACCGCACGGTACTGGGTAATCAGCCCATGCTCCTCCAGCGCCCGCACCCGGCGTAAGCAGGGCGATGGCGAAAGGCCAATACGCTCGGCCAACTCCTGGTTACTAATGCGCCCTTCCACCTGTAGCACATCCAGAATACGCCGATCAAAACGATCCAGCGTCAAGGGTGATACCGTCATAGCCGACAGCTCCTACCAATAAAAAAGTATATATTGATACATTCTGCCACTTACTCTCAATAATGCCATTTTTTCGCAATAACCTTTCAAGGCAAGTTGAGTAAACTGGTGTGACTGTCACAAGCAGGATCGTCTTAAAAGCGGCTGACGCCACAAGCGGCCGCCCTAAACAACTCAACGTTTTCAGGAAACTTACCATGGCTGCTTTTGATCATCGCAAATATCGCCCTGCTCCGCGGGTGCCCGCCTTTAACCGCCAGTGGCCCGACCGGGAGCTTACCCACGCTCCTATCTGGGTAAGCGAAGACCTACGCGATGGTAACCAAGCCCTACTGGAGCCCATGACAGTTGAGCAAAAGCAGCGCTTTTGGCACCAGATTATTAAAGTGGGCATTAAGGAAGTCATGGTGGGCTTTCCCTCCGCCAGCCAGCCGGATTACGACTTCGTGCGCTGGTTGATCGAAGAGGATCAAATTCCGGAAGATGTCACCATTGCCGTGCTGGTACAGTGCCGCGAACACCTGATCGAAAAAACGTTTGCTTCGCTGGTGGGCGCCAAACGCGCCATTATCCACCTGTACAACTCCACCTCGACCATCCAGCGGGAGCGAGTATTCGAGATGGACCGCGATGGTATTACCGATATCGCAGTGCAAGGGGCGACCTGGGTAAAAACCTATGCCGCGCAATATCCAGACGTTGATTGGCGCTTCCAGTACTCGCCGGAGAGCTTCTCCAGCACGGAAATCGACTTCTCGCTGGCGATCTGCGAAGCGGTGATGGAAGTATGGCAGCCCACCCCAGACAACAAGTGCATTCTTAACCTGCCCACCACGGTAGAAGTGGCTGGCCCGCATCATCACGCCGACCAAATCGAGTACTTCTGCCAGCACATTAGCCGCCGCGACAGCGTGATTATTTCCGTTCACACCCACAATGATCGTGGCGGTGCCGTGGCCTCGGCTGAGCTTGCCCTGTTAGCGGGTGCCGACCGGGTAGAGGGCACCTTGCTGGGTAACGGCGAACGCACCGGCAATATGGATATTGTCACGCTGGCGATGAACCTCTACAGCCAGGGGATTGACCCCGAGCTGGATCTTTCCAATCCAGACGAGATCATTCAAGTGGTTCACGAATGTACCGGCATTACGATGCACCCCCGCCACCCCTGGGTAGGCGAAATGGTCTACACCGCCTTCTCAGGCAGCCACCAGGATGCGATTCGCAAATCGCTCAAACACCAGAAACCCGATGAGCCGTGGCAAGTGGCCTACCTGCCGATTGACCCCCACGATATTGGGCGGGATTACCAAGCGGTCATTCGGGTGAACAGCCAGTCGGGCAAGGGCGGCATGGCCTTCCTACTGGAGCGCGACTACGGCATTAACCTGCCCCGCTGGATGATGCTAGCGCTGGCCCCTTACGTGCAGAAAGAGAGCGAGCGACGTAACAGCGAGCTCTCTAGCGAGATGATTCGCCAAGTGATGTTCGATAACTTCTCCCATGACGCACCGCTAGCGCTGGCCGACTACCGGCTCTCGAAGGGGCAGCAGGAAGGTATCGATATGACTCTGTGGCAGGGTGCCGAAACGCTGCGCTTATCCGGCACGGGAAATGGCGCGATGTCATCATTCACTGACGCCTGGAAGAAACATACCGGCACCCATGTGGCCATTCTCGATTACAGCGAGCACTCGCTAGGCGGCGACAGCGAGGCCAACGCCATTGCCTTCGTGCAGCTTAATATTGATGGGCAGCGCATCTGTGCCGTGGCGGAAGATAGCGACACGGTCAGCGCCTCGCTTAAAGCGGTGCTATCGGGGATTAACGCAGCGCAACCAACTCGCACCACTCAGCCAGAGGCCGCCACCAGCCTCGCGTAAGCCGCCTGGCCGCCGCTAAGGGGTAGCGGCGGCCAGGGTTTAGCGTCAACCGCTATTCAGCGCAGTATCAACACCGGTAAATGCGCGTTACGCAGCATTGCCGTGGTGGTGCTGCCCACCAGCAGATGACGAATGCGCGAGTGGCCGTAAGCCCCCATAACGAGCAGGTCAATGTCCTTTTCTTGCTTATAAGCGCGCAGCGTCTCTTCCACCTCACCGGCGCGAATAGCGCCTTCGGTTTGGTGGCCTGCGGCCCGGAGGGTATCCATAGCCCACTGCAGCTGCGAGTGATTCTCTGCCGTCTCTGCGCCCACAATCACCACATGGCATGATGCGTCATCAAACAAGGGGCTTTTCGCCAGCATTTCAACGCCTTTTCGCGCTGTTTTGCTGCCATCGAAGGCCATCAGCACGCGTTTGGGCAGCGTAAACGCCTTCGGCACCATCAAGATGGGACGGTGGAGCTCACGTACCACGCGCTCAAGGTTAGAGCCCAAGTGGCCGCTGGCTTGGTGGGCCGCTTCCCCTCGCTTTCCTAGCACCAGCAAGCGGATCTCTTTTTCATGCTCGGCCAAGGTATCCACCAGGGTGCCATTGCGCTGCATACAGGGCGGCTCTGCAAACCCAGCCGCTTCTACCCGCGCTTTCGCGGCATCCAACATCAAGCGCCCCTGCTGGCGAGCAAGCTTGCCGCGCTGCTCTTCAATATCCGAGAGCTGCTCCAGAAGATGTTCCCGCGTGCCCAGGCCTAGATGGCCGGTTAAGTCGGGCTCCGCCACCTGCGTGTGGTTATCAACGGTGTGAAGAAAACGCAGCGGTGCCGAAAGCGCCGTGGCTGCCCAAACCGCATAGTCACACACACTTTCTGAATAGTGGGACCCATCAATGGCTGCTAACACGTAATCAGACATACTGGCTTCTCCTTGAGAGGGTGCACCAAACGTTGTCGTTATTCTGACTCTGTTGTACACGAAGACGTTGGACAGCAACACCGTCAGCGGCACGTTTTTAGGCGCTCAGTCCCTGATGAATACAGATGCTACAATTAGCCGCCTATCAATAGATTCATCATAGGGCGAGGAGCAGCATGGGACATGGCATCACCAGCGTATTACTCGTGGCACTGGGCGGCGCACTGGGGGGTATCGGGCGCTTTGCCATTTCCAACGCGATGGCTCATGCGCTAGGTAAAGCCTTCCCCTGGGGAACACTCTGCGTCAACGCTAGCGGAGCGCTATTAGCAGGTTGGCTACTAGGCGTTTACGGCGTGGCTAATACGCAGTCGCTTTGGCTATTTGCGGTAGCAGGCCTGTTAGGCGGCTATACCACGGTGTCGTCGTTTAGCTTGCAGACCCTTGAGCTGTGGCAACGCGGCCAGGCAAATCGCGCCGCGCTCAATATGGTCGCTACGTTACTATTAGGCATCGCCATGACAGCGCTAGGCTGGTGGTTGGCCCAGGGTTAGCAAGGAGTCCTTGATGAGTATCAACGCCTATCTAGCCGTCGGCCTTGGCAGCGCTATAGGAAGCGTTCTTCGCTATAGCGTTTCGCTGGCTTCTATGGCCGTGCTGGGTAGCCACTTCCCCTGGGGAACGCTATTGGTAAACATACTGGGTTCTTGCCTCATCGGCTGGTTAGCCGCGACAGCTTCACGCGCGCCACATGGCAAACTGGCGCGCCAGCAGCCGCTGTTAGTGGCAGGGTTTTGCGGCGGCTTCACTACCTTTTCGCTCTTCAGCCTGGAAACGCTGCACTTGGCACAGCAGGGCAGTATGGGGCTGGCGCTGCTGTACGGCATAGGCAGCCTGCCCCTCTGTGTATTCGCCGCCTGGATGGGCGAGCGTTTGGCCTTTTTAAACCAACCAGCGGCCTAATCTCTTGATACGCGAACAGCTTGAACAGCAGCAGTCCTGGATTTATCTGGCTTTTATCGTGCTCGGGCTTTGCCTGGGCCTACTGGCCCCGAAACAGGTGGCAGCGCTTGAGCAGGCGCTATGGCCGCTGCTCGGTTTACTGCTCTACGCTACTTTCACCCAAATCCCGCTACTGCAGATAAAGCAAAGTCTCCAAGATATACGCTTTATGGCGGCGTTATTAATGGGTAACTTTATTGTTATTCCTGCGCTGCTGGGATTGTTGGTAGTGTGGCTGCCCCTACCGCCGCCAGTGCTGGCGGGCGTATTACTGGTGCTGCTGGTGCCCTGCACCGATTGGTTTATTACCTTTACACACTTAGGCAAAGGCGATGCGGCCCGTGCCATTGCCGCCACGCCACTTCTGCTGTTGGTGCAGATGATCGCATTACCGGTCTACCTGTGGCTGTTTTTAGGCAGCGAGTGGCTTCACTTAACGCTATCGCCCGCGCTATTGATCGCCTTTTTGGGGATTATCGCCCTGCCTCTGCTACTCGCTTGGCTCACAGAACATACAGCACACAGGTATGTGGCGGTGGAACGTACCATCTGCGCACTTGGCCTAATGCCGGTACCGCTACTGGCTGTCGTCGTGTTAATTATCGCGGCGACTCAAGTCACGCAGGTGCTAGCGCTACGCCAGCTGCTATGGCAGGCAATGCTCATTTTTATGGGCTTTCTCATCGTCGCAGGGCTGTTGGGCAGGGTGCTCGGCGGGCTGTTTAAATTACCGCCCGCTAGTGCCCGGACGCTGGCATTTAGCTTTGGTACGCGTAACTCCTTTGTCATGCTGCCCATTGCCCTAACGCTGCCCAGCGGGTGGCAGGCTGCCGTAGTCGTGATTGTTTGCCAATCGCTCGTCGAGCTATTTGGCATGGTGGCCTTTATCCGCTGGGTGCCAGGCAAACTGCTGCCGGAGCGAGTGGTTAGCTAACACGGGAATATCCGCCAAGCACCCCCTGTTTGCTCATCACCAGTTGCCAGAGATGAATTTCCCTGGCGCGGAAAGCTCCTGCACAAAGCAGCAGATAGTAGCGCCACATGCGGTAAAAATGCTCGCCAAACTGCTCTTTAAATCGCGGCCAGTGGGTCTCGAAATTATGGTGCCAAGCCATTAAGGTGCGGTCATAGTCAGCCCCGAAGTTATGTATATCTTCAATAACAAACAGTGCTTCGGCGGCGTCTGTGATTTGCCCTAAGGTAGGCAACTCACCATTGGGGAAAATATACTTATCAATCCAAGGGTCGGTCACGGTATTGCTTAAGTTTTTACCAATGGTATGCAGCAAAAATAGCCCATCATCTTTTAAGCAGCGGTGGACAACACTCATATACTCGCGATAATTTTTATGACCTACGTGCTCAAACATACCGATACTCACCACGCGGTCAAACGTCTCGCTTTCATCACGATAATCCTGCAGGCGAAACTCTACCGGTAAGCCTTTTCTTAGCAGCCGCTGCCCAAATTCGGCCTGCTCCCTAGAAATGGTCAGGCCCACACACTTCACCCCGTAATGCTCAGTGGCGTAGCCCATAAAACTGCCCCAGCCGCAGCCGATATCGAGAACACGCATCCCCGGTTTTAGCTGGAGCTTTCGACAAATAAGGTCAAGCTTGGCTTCCTGAGCCTCATCCAGCGTTTGGGCATGTTTCCAGTAGCCACAGGTGTAAGTCATACGCTGGTCGAGCATCGCGGCATAGAAGTCGTTGCCGAGATTGTAGTGCTTCTCCCCTACTTCCCACGCACGCTTCGCTGTTTGCCGGTTGAGCAGGCGCGAACGTAGCGAGTGGTAAACCAGCTGGGTGGGCTTAATACGCTGCCCAAGCTGGGCACGCATGATGCGGTAAAATAGCTCATCTAGCCGTATGGCATTCCACTCCCCTCGCATGTAGCTTTCGCCAAGTCCCAGATTACCTCGCGAAAGAGCGCTATCGATAACGCCGGGTGCGTACAGCTGTATATCCCAAGGGCGGCTCCCATCCAGTTGGATGTCAGCCTCGCGCAATAGCTCGGCAATAAAACGGTGAGAGGGTGAGGTTGCATCAAAGCCAATAGGCGATTTTTCCAACGTTGGCATGTTCACGGCAGGCTCCTCGCTATTCCAGAGAGTGGATAGGTAACAACCTGCCTAACAGCATAGTATCGAATAGCACAGTATTGCACTGCAGCATTAACACCTTCCCACAAAAAAGCCGGGCTGCTCTTACGAGCAGCCCGGCTTAAGCGCTGTTGATAAGCGATTAACGCAGTATTAACACGGGTATCCGGCTGCTTCGCAGCATGGTCGTGGTGGTACTGCCTACCAGCAAATGGCGAATGCGCGAGTGCCCGTAGGCCCCCATCACCAGTAGATCAATGCCGCTTTCCTGCTCGTAAGCTTGCAAAGCGTCATCCACTTCACCCGCGCGAATCGCGCCTTCTGCGTGATGCCCTGCTTCACGCAAAGTGTTTAGCGCCCACGCCAGCTCACTGCGGTGCTCGGCTGTTTCTGCTCCTACAATCAGTACATGGCAGGTTGCCCCCGCAAATAGCGGCGAGCGGGCCAGCATCTCCACCCCTTTGCGGGCGGTTTGGCTGCCATCAAAGGCAATCAGCACCTTTTCCGGCCGCTGAAAGGCTTTCGGCACCATCAAAATCGGGCGGTGCATTTCGCGCACCACCCGCTCTAGGTTAGCGCCCAGGTGCCCACTTGCCTGGTGGGCGGTTTCGCCGCGCTTGCCTACCACTAGAAGGCGCACGTCTTTTTCCAGCTCTACCAGCGTTTCCACTAGCGTGCCGTTTAACTGGCGGGTCGTGGGGCTACTTACCCCATCTTCCACCGCCCTGGCCCTGGCCGCTTCGAGCATCAGCTTGCCTTGCTCACGATTTACCCTGGCACGCTGCTCATCAAGCGCTGAGAGTTCTTCCATCAGCTTTTCGCGAGCGCCAAAGCGCAGGCTGCCGGATAAATTTTGCTCTTCGGGTGCCCCGGAGTGGTTATCCACTACGTGCACAAAGCTCAAAGGTGCATCAAGAGCCAGGCTTGCCCAGGCGGCGTAATCACAAACGCCTTCGGCAAATTGGGAGCCGTCAATGGCGGCGAGTACGTGTTCTGTCATGGTGCTCTCCTTGCCTGGTTTAGTGGCCGCCCATCAGTTTTTCAACGGCTTCCGGGTCGTTGTGAACGGCGTAGCGGTCCACTACGGTGGCGCTTGCTTCGTTTAGGCCTACCAGTTCAACCTCGGTGCCTTCGCGGCGGAATTTAATCACTACACGATCAAGCGCCTGAACGGCGGTCACATCCCAGAAGTGCGCCTTCGATAGGTTAATGGTCACCTTATCGATGCTCTCTTTGAAATCAAACGCGGCCATAAAGCGCTCAGACGAGGCAAAAAACACCTGCCCAACCACTTGGTACTCGCGCTCCTTACCAGCCTCTATTTCTTGAGAGCCTACATACATGATGTTGCCGACTTTATTGGCGAAGAACATCGCCGCCAATAGCACGCCCACAAAAACGCCCATCGCTAGGTTGTGGGTACCTACGGTCACCGCGACGGTCGCTAGCATGACGATATTGGTGCTCATCGGGTGCTTTTTCAGGTCGCGGATGGACTCCCAGCTAAAGGTACCAATCGAGACCATAATCATCACCGCGACCAGCGCCGCCATGGGGATTTGCGACACCCAATCCGCCAAGAACACCACCATCAGCAGCAACACTACGCCTGCAATCAGCGTCGATAAACGCGTCCGGCCACCCGATTTAATGTTGATCACCGACTGGCCAATCATCGCGCAACCGGCCATACCGCCCATTAAACCAGCGCCAATATTGGCCACCCCTTGGCCTTTACACTCGCGGTTTTTATCGCTGGGCGTGTCGGTAAGATCATCCACAATCGTGGCGGTCATCATGGATTCCAGCAGGCCAACGACTGCCAGCATCACGGCGTAGGGAAAAATAATCATCAGGGTTTCAAGATTTAACGGCACGTTCGGCCATAGGAAAACCGGCAGCGTATCCGGCAGCTCGCCCATATCGCCCACGGTGCGAATATCCATACCGCTCACCATATACACCACGGTCAGAACCACGATGCACACCAGCGGCGAAGGAACCGACTTGCCAATCTTCGGCAAATAAGGGAACAAGTAGATAATCCCCAGGCCGGCCAGCGTCATGGCATACACATGCCACGTCACATTGGTGAGCTCCGGCAGTTGCGCCATAAAAATCAGGATCGCCAGCGCATTCACAAACCCGGTGACTACCGAGCGGGAGACAAAGCGCATCAGCTCCGCCAGCCGCAGGTAGCCCGCGATAATTTGCAGCACGCCGGTCAGCAGCGTGGCGGCCAGCAAGTACTCCAGGCCATGCTCTTTCACCAGTGTCACCATCAGCAGCGCCATCGCCCCTGTGGCCGCAGAGATCATGCCGGGGCGGCCACCGGTAAAGGCGATCACCACCGCAATACAGAACGAGGCATAAAGCCCCACTTTCGGGTCCACGCCCGCGATAATCGAAAAGGCGATCGCTTCAGGAATTAGCGCCAGCGCGACGACAATACCTGAGAGCGTGTCGCCCTTAATGTTAGAGAACCACTCATGCTTACTGAAAAGTGCCATTCAGGGAGTCCATGGTTAGGGGGTTAAAGACATTGCGCGCCGCAGCCGCACACAAAGGCAGCACAAGAGCGCACGTTAGTAATAGATTGTCGGATGAATGCTACCAATCGAAGACGCAAACGCGCCGATAGCCAAATAGCGGCAACGGGGTGCCATAGCACCGATATAACGCGAAGAGCATTATGGCGCTAATTAAGGAGGGAGAACCTAGGGTGGAGTCATCAGCCCTGGTGTCGGCAGAGCAACGGCTGCCATTGCATTGTTCATTACAGATAAACCTTGCTGTTCTATCATCGTTATTCAGGCGAGATGGCGGCAGCTAAGTGCGTTCCAGTCGCCTTGAGCGCGGCATTCTACCAGCAAACAGGCCAATTCGCACCCGTCACCCTAGACGTTTAGACGATGACCTGATCCCTAAGCTTGGCTTACCATGGCACTCAAACGGCGGCCCCACCGCCCTTTCCTCGCCACTTTCTACCCTACCAACGAGAGGACCCACTCATGAGCCAGACAGTCGCAGTAATTAAAGGCGATGGCATCGGCCCTGAAATCATGGATGCCACCCTGCAAGTGCTAGACGCCCTTGAGTGCGGGCTGGACTACGAGTTTATTGACGCGGGCCTGGTAGCGCTTGAAAAACACGGTACGCTGATTCCTCAAGCCTCGTTGGATGCCATTGAAAAGCACGGCATTGCCCTGAAAGGCCCGCTCACCACGCCGATTGGTAAGGGCTTTTCATCGATTAACGTGCAGCTACGCCGTCACTTTGACCTCTATGCCAACGTGCGCCCCGCCATCAGCTTTCCCGGCACCCGCTCCCGCTACGATGATATCGACATGATCACCGTGCGGGAAAACACCGAAGGGGCTTACCTCTCCGATGGCCAAGAGATGCTCGACGACGGCAATACCGGCATCTCGGTGATCAAAGTGACCCGCAAAGGCTCCGAGCGCATCGTGCGTTACGCCTTTGAGCTAGCCAAACAGAATGGTCGCAAGAAGGTCACCGCCGTTCACAAAGCCAACATCATCAAGACCAGCTCCGGCCTGTTTTTAGACGTTGCCCGTGAAGTGGCCAGCGAGTATCCCGAGATCGAATTCCAAGAGATGATCGTGGATAACGCCTGTATGCAGCTGGTTATGAACCCTCACCAATTCGATGTGGTCGTCACCACCAACCTGTTCGGCGATATCCTCTCCGACCTGTGCGCTGGACTCGTGGGCGGTTTGGGCCTCGCCCCAGGGGCGAACATCGGTGAAAAAGCGGCCATTTTTGAAGCGGTACACGGCTCGGCACCCGACATTGCAGGCAAGAAAATCGCCAACCCTTGCGCGCTGCTGCTAGCCGCCGCCCAGATGCTCGACCACCTCGGCATGACCGCCAAGGGTGACGCAATTCGCCAGGGTATTCGCGCTGTACTGGAGAACCGCCGCGATATGGTCACACCCGATATGGGCGGCACCGGCACCACCGATACCTTCGCCCAGGCGCTGGTGGAGCACCTAAAAGGCTGAACCTAGCCCAGCCATACATCGAGAAACAGCATGATCACCAAGCCCATCGCCAGGCCAAACGTCGCTTTCTTTTGATGGCCGCAGCGATGGGTTTCGGGAATGATTTCGTGGCTAATCACGTAGAGCATGGCACCCGCGGCAAACGCCAAGCCCCAGGGCAACAACACTTGGGAAACGGTGACGACGCTTGCGCCAAACAGCCCGCCAATCGGTTCAATGAGCCCGGTCAGCGCTGCAATCGACCAGGAGCGCCACTTGGAGTAGCCTTCCCCCATCAGCGCCACGGCTACCGCTAACCCTTCCGGCATGTTCTGCAAGCCAATGCCAATTGCCAGCGGCATCCCGCCTTCTAATCCATTGGCACCAAAGCCAACGCCGACCGCCAAGCCTTCCGGCAGGTTGTGAATTGCAATGGCAAACACAAACAGCCATACCCGACGCAGCGAAGCAGCCTCCGGCCCTTCCCGCCCCTGTTGAAAGTGCTCGTGGGGTAAGCGTTCGTTGAGCAGTGCAATCGCCGCCATGCCCAACAAAATAGCGGTGCACACCAGTGCCGCCGGAATTGGCCCGCCCGAATAGTAGATCTCTGCGGCATCTAGCGCCGGAATAATCAGAGAGAAAAACGACGCAGCCAGCATCACACCTGCCGCAAAGCCCAACGCTAAATCACGAAACCCTCGGCTGGGTGTTTTTCCCAGCAGCACAGGCAGCGCCCCCACAGCAGTTAACAACCCAGCCACTAAACTGCCTAAAAATCCTAATAACAGCGTATTTTCCATGAATATCGTAAACTCGATGTGCGATGAGAAGGAACCAACAACGACAAGGGGACACTGTGACCATCACCGCTTCACTGGCCGCCACGCATTTCAGCCACATGCGCCCTCGCCTACTTGCCTTTGCGCGCTTACAGCTAAGGGACTCAGCCGCCGCCGAAGATGTCGTTCAAGAAACTTTGCTGACCGCCTTTGAAAAAAGCACGACGTTTGAAGGCCGCTCAGAGTTTGAAACCTGGGTATTTGGCATCTTGAAATTCAAGATTCTAGATCAGCTACGCCACCAGAAAAAACAGGGGCGCTGGCAGCCGCTAGATGACGACCTAGACGACGATACCCTAGACCGCCTGTTTGAAGCCAATGGGCATTGGCAACCCAACGCTCGCCCCAACGACTGGGGGAAGCCAGAACATGTATTGGAAAATCAGCACTTTTGGCAGGTGTTTGACGCCTGCATGCTTGCACTACCCGACAATATTGCTCGTATCTTTAGCCTGCGCGAACTTATTGGGCTATCAACCGAGGAGATTTGTAAGGAAACCGGCGTCTCTGAAACTAACTGCTGGGTTATTTTACACAGAGCACGGCTGCGCCTAAGAGAGTGCTTAGACAACGGTTGGGTTCGCTAGCAGGAGGAGATGCACATGCTAATGTGCCGGGAAGCGACACGCTTGATGTCGCTCAAGCTTGATAGAGCACTTACCTTCAAAGAGCGCACCGCACTGCGCTTTCATCTGTCTATCTGCAGTGCCTGCCGCGCATGCGCGCGTCAGTTTGACCTACTGCATCATGTGGGTGACCACCATCCTGCCACTCCCACTCACCGTGAAGACAAGCAGCATGATACATAACGCTTTTTAGCATACCGCCATGCCCGGGGAAGCCTGTATATCTGGCTTATGTACTCAGGGTTCTTATCTACAAAAATTCTTTTTACAGGCCTATAAAATTTAACTTTAATAAAAACAAGCACATAGAGTTACCATTGTTACACTTTGTGCCTCAACGATACAAAACAGTGTTTTTTATAGGAAACTGGTCTATTCTCTGCTCGTTTATTAAGCTGCTGCCGGGACTAATACTGCCATGTTCACCGCCTTCGCTTCTGGGAGTTTAAGCAATGCGCTTCACCAGCACACTGCCTGCATCTACTTTTCTCCCGAAGGCATCATCCAAGATGCCAGCGCGCCGTTTCTCGATACGGTGGGTTACTCACTTTCACAGGTAAAGGGGCAACACCACCGGATGTTCTGCTTTACTGAAGAAGCGAATAGCCGTGAATACGCCAGCTTTTGGCAGGCGTTAGCGGCGGGTGAAAGCCAGCAGGGCCGCTTTAGGCGTATTAACTCCCGTGGCGAGGAAGTGTGGTTAGAGGCAACCTATGTGCCGATTAAAAACCGGCGCGGCAAAGTCATACAGGTATTCAAAGTGGCCAGTGATGTCACTGAAAAACACCAAAAAGCGTCCCGTGAACGAGCGATTTTGCAGGCGCTGAACAACTCCATGGCAGTCATCGAATTCACTCCCGATGGCCACATTTTAAACGCTAATAAGAATTTTGAGCAGGCCATGGGCTACCCGCTTCATAAGATACGCGGCGAGCACCACCGCATGTTTTGCGCGAAAGAGTTCTATCAGCAACAACCTAACTTTTGGAAGCAACTGGCTAATGGCGAGTTTAAGCAGGGTAAATTTAGGCGCCTAAACGCCCAAGGCCGTGTGGTATGGCTAGAGGCTACCTATAACCCTATCGTGGATAACGAGGGCAATATTGTAAAAGTAGTGAAATTCGCTACCGATATCACCCGCGCAATTGAAGCCAGCGAAGCCGCCCAAGCAACTGTTAGTAGTGCCCGCACCTCTTCTAGTCAAACGGAGCGCATCGCTCAAGAGGGCTTAGTACACCTTCGACAAGTAATTGCCCACTTTCAGCATGCTAGCGATACGCTGGGTGATGCTCAAAGCTTAATTAGCGCACTGAATAGTCAAGCAGAGCAGATTAATAAGACGGCGAACACCATCGCCAAAATTGCTAGCCAAACCAATCTGCTCTCTCTGAACGCGGCTGTTGAAGCGGCTAGAGCGGGCGAACAGGGTCGCGGCTTTGCCGTAGTGGCCAACGAAGTACGCCAGCTAGCGCGGGGCTCTAGCGAGGCCGTCAATGATATTACCCGAGTCCTCAAAGAGAATAGCGCGTTGGTACTACGCACCACCGAGGCAATGCAGCGGGTAGTTGAACAAGGCCATACCAGCCAAACTAGCGTGCAAGAAATCGAGTCGATTGTGAATGAGATACTTCAGGGGGCTCAAAGTGTCTCCCACTCTATCGAGCGCCTAACGCTAGAAGCCGCCTAGCATAAAAAAGCCTCGCCAGTATGAACTGGCGAGGCTTCCAATCGACTGCTTGTCGCGCGATTAACGCAGCTTGGTCTTGCGCAGGTAAGGCAGCACGGCGTCAAACTCACCAAATTTCTGCTTGGCGTCCTCGTCTGAGACGCTGGGCGGAATGATGACATCCTGGCCGACCGTCCAATCCGCCGGGGTGGCAATGCCATGCTTTGCCGTGGTTTGCAGCGCATCCAGCGCACGCAAAATTTCAGCAAAGTTACGGCCTACGGTCATCGGGTAGGTCATGGAGAGCTTTAGCTGCTTATCCGGGCCGATGATAAATACCGAGCGCACCGTCGCACTATCAGCCGGTGTACGGCCATCCGGCAGATAGGCATCTTCCGGCAGCATATCGAACAGCTTGGAGACTTTGAGACCTTCATCAGCAATGATGGGGAAACCCACGCTGCTGCCGCTCACGGTTTCGATATCGCCTGCCCAGCGCTTGTGGTCTTCCACGCCGTCAACAGAAACACCAATTACCTTAGTGCCGCGCTTTTCCCATTCGGCGCTCAGTTTCGCCACTGCGCCAAACTCAGTGGTGCAAACCGGCGTGAAGTCTTTGGGGTGCGAGAAAAGAATTGCCCAGCTATCGCCGATCCAATCGTGAAAACGAATCGGCCCTTGGCTGGTTTCTGCTTCAAAGTCAGGCACGACTGCATTGATACGTAATGACATCGTTGCTCCTTGTTAAAGTGAAGTGGCTCTCATACCTTATATGACTTTCAACGCCTTCACTATAGAACGTTTCACGCTAAGACAATGAGGTTATGGCAGCGTTCACTCTGCTGGTTTCACATTCTTATCTTCGCGTTTAATACGTTTGACCCAACGCTGTTTCGCGTAGTGGCGCAGGTTCGCCACGCTGTCGGTTTCATCGACGATATCTTGGCCGAGAATGGTCTCAATAATATCTTCCAGCGTGATCAGCCCTACAAAAGTGCCGTGCTCATCGTAAACCACCCGCATGTGCAGGTGATCTTTCAACATGGAGGTAAATACCTGCTCCACATTATTGGACACCTCGACGCTACCAATGGGGTGCATCAGCTCAAGCATCGTTTTGGTGTCGTCGGCGTGGTACATATCCGCCTTGTGTACGTAGCCAAATGCCTGCTCGCCGTTATCCATCACCGGGAAGCGAGTAAACGGCGCTTTACCGTACTGCTCGTCAAATTCGCTAACGGACATGTTCGGTGGCACGGTCTCACACACGGTGCGAGGCGTCATGGCCTTATTCACCGCAATGTCGTGCAGGTTGAGCATGTTGATGATGGTGCGCGACTCATCGGCGTCCAACACTTCTTCTTCCAGGCCAACCCGCGCCAGCACTTTGATCTCATCGCGCAGATCCACGTCATGCTCTGACTTACCTAAGCGGCGGGTAATCTGCTCCGACATCCAAATAAACGGCAGCAGACCCATAATCATCGGGTTGAGCAGCTTCGGCAACAGCGGTGCTAAGCCGCGCCAGTAGGTAGCACCGATCGTCTTGGGGATGATCTCTGACAGAATCAGAATCAGCATGGTCATCACGGCAGAGACAATCGCAATAGATGACTCACCAAACACGACCGCTGCCTGAGCGCCCACCGCCGTTGCCCCGACCGTATGGGCAATCGTATTGAGGGTCAGAATCGCGGCAAGCGGCCGATCGATATTGGTCTTCAGCTTGGTCAGCGCGGTGTGAAGTTTGGGATTGTCTTCTTTTTGCTTGGCAATATAGCTCGGCGTAATCGACAGCAGCGCTGCCTCAAGAATAGAACATAGAAAGGAGAACGCGATTGAGAAGGTGGCAATCGTGATGAGGAGGAACATGGAAGCTCTAGGTAGTGGGTGAAATAGCGTTATAGAGATTCAACAAAGAGGTGTCAATCATTAGCCTAGGCGAACCACCTGCCCTTCCGCTAGCTAACCTATGTGAAATTTGTAGCCATACTCGGCATGTGCCACCTGACTCGGTTACGTCCCTCTTTCTTTGCGCGGTAAAGCGCCAGATCAGCATATCGCAGATCATCTTCCCAACGATCAGCGCACCTCTGCGAGCTAACTTGGCACGCACCAATACTTACCGTGACATTCACAGCCCCCTCGCTAGTCAGCACGGGTTCAGCTGCAATGGTCTTACGCAGCACCTCCAGAGTAGGTGCATCTTGTGTATCGTATAAACAGACACCAAACTCCTCTCCCCCCATTCGCGCCACCAAATCATCAGAACGTAGAGCGCTACTAAGACGAAAAGCCACCTCTTGAAGCACCTCATCGCCCACCTGATGCCCGTATTGGTCGTTAACCAACTTAAAATAATCAATATCAACCACTGCAATAGAAAAGGGCGCTGATTCCTGAGCATAAAATTCGGCTATACGCTCGATAAACGCCCTACGATTCGGCAGCCTGGTTAATACGTCAGTTTCAGCCAGGTAACGTAGTTTTTGCTCGGCATAATGCCTGGATTTCTCCACCTCTAGTGCATAAAAAAGCGCACCTAATGTATCAAGAAGAGGCTGCAGAAAAAGGGCATCCTCCTCAGTGTAATCTTCCGCTTTGTTGGCCAAGCCAATCATGCCGACGGTTTCACCACCAATCTTAATCGGCAGCCCTAAAAAGCGTAGTAAGGGCGGGTGCCCTGACGGCGTGCCTCGTGAGGCATGATGATGGCGAGGCCGGTTAGCAAGCACCACCCCACCGCTAGGGAGAGTCTGTGCCAACTGGTTTTTAAATCAAAGTATAAAGATAATCAATATCAAGAAATGGTTGCCTCACCTGGTGACTTCGGAATCGAAGGC
>NZ_JBITWC010000013.1:0-118098 GCF_044543515.1 Vreelandella lionensis
GCCGACACGGCACAAGTGATAACTTGTCACCGGTTGAGTATGAAAGGCGTTACTTTAAGAGCCTAACGGGTGTCTAGAATACCCGGGGCGATTCATTTAATGCCTGACAATCTACCACTATGGCCTGGTGGTTATATGGGGTTACCTATTAACTCGTCGCGAACCACTGTTGATATAAAAGCGAATGCTGTTGAGAAAGTAATCCCCATCTTATTAGGTTCTACTTTCTTTGTTTAATTTCTATTGAACATTGATTCACCAATCCGTAAGCCTACCTATCAGGAGATGGGCTTTGCAATACTTAAGTCGTAGGCTTTTTCTTACAATCCTTGTGGCGAATGGCTTACATAATTTTAATTTAAATTGAAGTAAGGTTAGGCAGTCCTGTGTGCTGACAGGATTAATAAATAGGTCTTAAAGAAACTCATTAGGGAGAGTTTCTGTATCGGGATAAGGCCAAATAATAATTCGGGGAAAAGGGTAGAAAAATGAAAAAAACACTCGGCGTGGTGTGTGGTTCGGTGTTGTTGGCGCTTGCTGGTACTAGTCAGGCGTTTGATCAAAAAGTATCAGTGTCCGCGATTGCGGGTACCACCGGGTTTGGGGCTGACGCCTCCTGGCGCTTCCATGAACATCTGGCCGTGACCGCACGCTATACAGATGGCTTGAGTTTTGGCACCGATTTTAATGAAGACAGCGTCAATTACGATGCTGATTTTGAAATGAAGGCGTCGAGCGTCAAGGTTGATTATTTTCCATTTGGCGGCCGGTTCTTTCTTTCTGCTGGCGTGATGATGCCTGATATCGAGGCGAGCGTGGTAGGCACCCCTGAAAGTGGTGGTGTCTATGAGTTTAATAATCAAAATTACTCTGCAGCTGAAATTGGCTCGGTTATTGGGGTGGCAACTGTTTCAGATGGTACTCAGCCTTATGTGGGCCTTGGCTGGCGCAGCTCCCATGAGAGTGGGTTCTCACTGTTCTCTGAGTTTGGTGTTGTAGCAACCAATGTTGATGTTTCTCTGAGTACCACCAACGGCTTTGAAACGATCAATCCGGTGCTGCAAGATGATATTCGTGCTGAAGAGGAAAGCTTAAAAGACGATATCGATAAACTTCCTGTATTCCCCGTTGCAGTGATTGGTGTCACTTATACGTTCTAATAAGCGGAGTGCGCTGCAGGGTAACTAGCTTCACTGGTCGGCTAGTTGGTTAACGTCTTTTTAATACATATTTAAGGGTGGGAAATATGCAAAGAATTATTTTTGGTAATGGCGAAGGCAACTATTTATCTGCTGATAGTAATGCCTTTATGTTTGGCTTCGATGGTAATGATACCTTAGTCGCCAACTGGAATGATTACGAATATTATGCCGCCGTTATGCTAGGTGGCAATGGCGATGACCGCTATGAGTTTGATGGTGATTATGGCCTCGTCTTTGATACTTCTGGCCACGATACCTTGTCAGTGTACGGAGCCTCAAGCGATTATGTCGGCGCTTTTGTTAACGGCGAAGACTTAATGCTTGTGAACCAAGCGACTGGCCAAGGGGTCTTTGTTTTAGATGCTAAAGGACAAGGGCTTATTGAAACCATTGTAACCACAGAGGGGGAAGCATTTAGTTTTTCCCAAATCGAAGGTATGGTTTACAGTCAAGGGTTTGGTGATATCTCCTACGCTGAATTGGAAAGCGTGACGGGGGGAGCGTTTACCGCAAACCAATTTGCTGCTACCAAGGAGATCAACAAAGCTTGGGCATCTTTGGATTGGAACAGTGTTTGGCAGCAAATTGCTGAGCGTGGCGATTTAAGTGCTGAAGCCATTGCAGAAACACTAAACGCCAACATGACTGCGCGCCTTTCTCCTTCTGCTCTCGAACAATGGAACGCGCAGCAAGGCCTTCAACAGTTAAAGCTTTCAACTTATGAGGGAGTGGAGCAGAATTTACCAGCTGGGACTCCGCCAGCAACCTCTTTAGTGCCCCAGGAAGCGGCAGAAAACATTGCTCTACTCTACGAGGCTGCTCTTAACCGCTTGCCTGATATTGAGGGTCTGAATTACTGGATTGATGAGTATGCCACAGGCATGAGCTTTGAGGGTATTGCTCATAGCTTTATTCAGTCTTCCGAATTTCAAAGTAATTTTAATGTAAGTAGCGATGAAGAGTTTATTGATCGCATGTATTTCAACGTCTTAGATAGAGCGGCAGATTCCGCAGGGAAAGAGTACTGGTTGGGTGAAATCGATCAGGGGCTTTCGCAGGCAGGGGTCTTAAACTCTTTCGCTGTTTCTGATGAGAATATTAATAATGCAAGTTGGCTGACAGGCTTGAATGAAGATAACGGAAATTGGGTGTTCTAGAAGTCGTCTTTTCGACTTATTTGCAAGTTGAGGTCCAAGTTAGGTTGCTTACGTTTTCAGTTCATTAAGCTTGACTTGATTTGTCGACAGAGCCAGTTAGCATGGTGCTAACTGGCTTTTTTAATGTTATTAGAGTAGAGGTTAACTAGGTGTTTGGATTGTCTGATGTGTTCGCCACCATTGGCTGCTTAGCGCAGTTATGCTCGCGGCTCGCCTGAATCTAAATTGCGTGTAATAGCCGCTCTTTATGCGGCTATTTTTGCGTCAGGTGAGTTGCTTGAGTATAAGTACGGTGCCCTTATCTACTAACTCCGCAGGCCAAGAATGGTATCGAAAATGGTCGATGCCGTACTGATCACACGGGCGTTGGCTTGGTAAAACTGCTGGAAGCGGATGAGGTTGGCTGCCTCTTCATCCAGGTTGACGCCAGATTCCGACTGTTGAACGGCGCGCAGTTGATCGGTCAGCCCTTGGCGGGCATCCAGGTTTACCTGGGCGATGTTGGTTTGGTTGCCTACGTCGCTCACCATCGCGCCGTAAGCACCGCTGAACGAGGCGCTGCCCCCTACGGTTAATTCGTTTTGCAGGTCTTGTAGCGCCAGGGCGTTGCGGTTGTCGCCGGGGCCGGTGGTGCCGGTGATGCCTGTGAAGGTCACGCCGCTGGTGGTGCCATTGCTGGGCAGCTCGTCAACGGTAAAGCTGAGGATGGTGGCGCCCGTGGTATCGTCTTTAATGATTAAGCGCTCGCCCACGGCGAGGGTGTCGCCGGTGCCAGCATTCACCGAAAGTACATTGTCGATTTCAGTGCCATCTTCTTTAAAGATGCTGTAAATGCCTTCCGGCGGCGGGGAAGTGGGCACCGAACCAGCATCCGGGGAAACAAACAGGTTGTTGTCGCTCTCTGCCCCAAACAGCCCAAGGGTAAGGGCGCCGTCGTCAGCGGCTTTAATCGCAAAGCTGGGCGGTTGGTACTTGGCATCCATTTGTTTGAACGCTGGGGCAACGTCAATCTCGCTGACTTCAAGCTGGTTCTGCACGCGGCCAATGGGGGTGTTGTCTGAAATTGCGCCCCCTGCCGCTGGCACCCCTGGCATGTCATCCCAGGTGGCGGTGATGTTGAAACGACCATTGCCCGATATCAGCACAAAGAGTGGTTCAGTAACCGTGTCGATATTTAACTTTTCACTCATGCCGTCGAGAGAGCTACTGCCGTCATTAATAGCGCCTTCACTGTCAAAATGATCCGCATCACCGGTATAAGTAAAGGTCATACCGTTGTAGCTGGAAGTCACGCCATCGGCAAGGTCACTTGAGAAGTTAGTGCCTTTGTGAAAAAGCAGTTCTTCATCACTGTAAGTCGTACCCTCAGGAAAACCGCGGGCTAAAGTGAACACTTGTGTTTCAAGGTCATCTTCAGAATTAATGCTATTACTTGTCCATGTATAGTCAGCATCACTTCCTGTGACGGGAGTGCCGATGAGGTGTTTACCATCTCGGGTGAATATCTGGATGTCGTCATCTGCCCCTAAATCGGTGAGGTGGATTTCAACATTTTTGGCATCAACAGGAATAAAGGCAAATGGCTTAATGCCCGAAGTCTCTCCGGTCAACGTACTTCCTGTGGCAAATTTACTGGCAAAACTCTCTGTTTGCCCCAGGCGCGTTGTGCTCTGCGACTGGAAATCTACTGTGGAATAGGGCATGGGGCTTACCGGGCCCTGCGCGGCGGCAATTTTATCCAGGTCGCTGACGAGTACGTCCATACCTGCGGCGGCGCGGCGCACGGGCTGTACGTTAAACGTATCGCCTGCAGCGGGGGCGCCGGTTAGCGTCATATCGATACCGCCGAACGAGAGGGTGGTGCCATCCCATTCGGCATTTACTTCTTCTCCGCTGTCTTGCCGGGTAACGCTGAAGCTGCTGCCGTCGTACTTTACTTGGTAGTCGGTGGCGCGTAGGTCATCAACGCGGGTGGCATCAAAGGTAATGGTACTTACTTCTGCGCTGTTGTTTTTGCCGCTATAGGCTTGGGGCGCGCGTATTGAAAAGAAGTTTTTGCCTTGTTCGCCGCCTAAATCAATGCCTTGTTTGTGTACTTCGTTAAAGGCGGTGGTGAGCGATACGGCGAGCTGGCCAATTTGGTTTTGGGTTTTATCCAGCGCCTCCTGGCGGAGGCGCAGTAGCCCGCCCAGACTGCCGCCAGTAAGCACGTCCTCGTCAAGGGATACCACGTTGCCACTGCCATCCCGGTAGCCAACAATAGTGCGTTGGGGGTCGTTTTCTGCGGTAATGGGAGTGAGTTTGAACGCATCGGCACCGCTCACTAATGGCTGGCCGTTGGGCAGGCTGACGTTGTAAGTTTTGCCATCCTGAATATTGAGCCGTACGTTTAGGCGCTCGTTTAGCTCGGCAATCATCTGGTCGCGCTGGTTCAGCAGGCTGTTGGGCGCTTCGCCGCTGCGGGCGCGCGACAGGGCAATTTCGCGGTTTAGCCCGGCAATTTGCTGGGTGGTGTTATTTACTTGGGTAATTTCGTCTTCAATTTCGCTGTTGATGTTGCTCTGCATGTCCTGCAGGTAGCTATCAAACGAGCGGAACTGGGCGCTGAGCGTTTGCGCGGTACCAATAACCCCTTGGCGGGAGGCGGGGTCTGAGGGGGCGCTGGCTAGATCTTCCAGGCTGGAAAAGAAGGTTTGCATCAGCGGTGAAAGACCGGCGTCGCGGTCGGCAAGCAGGCTGTCGATTTGCGTTATCTGCTGGCTGTATTTCTCTAACGCCGTGGATTGGGTACGGGCGTTATTCAGCTGACTGGCCACATAGTGATTGAACTGGCGCTGAATATCGTTGACCTGCACGCCGGGGCTGCCTGAGGACTGTTCACCCAGAATCGTAATTTCCCGGTTGTAGCCGGGGGTGTAAACATTGCTGATATTGTTGCTGGTGGTGTTCAGCGCGTTTTGTGCCGCATTTAGCCCGCTTAGCCCAATCGAAAACATGCTCATCGCCCAGTGCCCTTATTCTCGTCTGCTCCATCTATAAGCGAGTAAAGAATACTTGATTGTTTGCCTAAAAGGAATGCTGATGGTTTCAAAGCTAACGGCTTTGCCAATTAGTGGCTAAAGCCCTTGCTAGCCAGTGCACGGGGCGAGCCGCTACACTATGTCTCTTACTATACATTTCTTATTATACGTTTATTTTCCATGCGTTATCTGAAGGGGTAATGCATGGCGGCTCCGTTACTCAATGAGGTATGCCTGTGACCCAATGGATTGCAATTTCCAAAACCGAGCACGCTGAACAGCTGTACTGGCCGCGTGATGGCTACCATTTCACCAAGGGACAGCAGGTGGTGCCTGTGGTGTTGGCTGAGTTGGGTAAGTTAATGCCGCACTACACGCTGGGGTTTGTGAAAGAGCAAGAGGCGTACGTGCCAGTGGCATTAATTGGCCTGGGGCAGGGTAATCTGTACTTGCACCCGGAAGGTAAGTGGTTGGGCAGCTATGTGCCTGCTGCGCTGCGTGGTTATCCATTTCGGTTGGCGAAGCAAGAAGAGCAAACGGTACTGTGCATCGACCAAGAACAGTTGACCGATGAGCCTTCGGCTAAGCCGTTGTTTGATGAAGAAGGCCAGTTGGCAAGTTCGGTGGCTCAAACCATCGAGTTTTTACAGAAGTGTGAAGAAAACCGTCAGCTAACAGCAGCCTGTGTGGGTAAGCTGGCTACCGCTGGTGTGATTGAGTCCTGGCCCTTGCAGATTGGCCGGGGTGAGGGGCAAGAACCGTTACAGGTTAATGGTTTGCATCGTATTAGTGAACAGGCGCTCAACGCGCTGGATGCTGAGACGTTGCATGGCCTGCGTGGTGGGCCGCTTTCACTTGCCTATGCTCAAATGCTTTCGACTCATCAGCTTAGCCAGCTAACACAGCGTGCCGAGCTGCTGGCTAAAGTCGCGGGTGCTCAAGACGTACCTGGAAACCTGGATAGCGTATTAGATGGTGCCGACGATGATGACGAGTTGATGTTTGATTTTGATAGTTAAGCAAAGGGTTACCCGTAGCAACTGAAGTGAGGTTGTGAGCTTTTCCACTCAAGTTTATTGGCTACGGGCTGGGGCTTGATCAACAAATGAACAGCATGCAGTTGGCCAGTCAACCCCGAGCATGTATTTCGTTAATGCAAAATAAAAAAACTAAGGCACGCCACTATGCCGCTATTACCCAACGAGCCACGCATAGCGGATGAAGTAACGCAAACAAGGCTCACAGAGCAGTATTTGTTACCTGCTGTTCAGGCGTTAGCCACGTTATTCATTAGCTTGCGACGCTCGTTGGATGCTGAGCTTAGTAAGGCCCGCCCTGTCAAACAGGGTAAGCCTTACCCGCTGGGGCAGTGCCTGGAAATTTCCCAGGCGCTGCTTCAACGTTTATCTCAGCTAGACCCTGCAACGCTTAACCCGGAGGCTGCTTGTGGCTTTCAGGCGTTGATACATTTTGTGCGTCAAGGCGGGTTGGTGCGTCAGGTGTGGGGGGATCTACGTGGTGATTATTTTCAGAATGCGCTGTTGGTAGGCGTGCTTTATGTAGATGTGGCCAACGATACCGTTGACCCCCGCAAACCGCCGATAGAGATACTTCCCTTCTCTGAAGCACGGTTAGTGCCCATTAGTGATTTTCATCATTTCTCTCGAGTGGCAGAACGCTATTGGCAGGCGCGTCTTTATCCTAATCATCTCATGCCTGCGCTAGCCCCTTACTTTCCATTGATTAGCGTCTCTAACAATGGTTTTATTCAGCTGCAGTCCGCAAGTAACTATATGATTGCGCTCACGCAGGTTGGCGCCTTTCGTCCTGCGGAGGCGGTGCTGGAGGGGGCTTTAATGGACGCTCAGTTGTTTGGCCTTTTATATGAGCGACTTTCGGCACTGCCTATCATGCTGGCGGCTCAACCTTCAGTGGGGCAGGGTGCAGCGCTAACGGCATGCAAAGCCTATCGTGACCAGGGGGCAGCAAGAGACTCGCAACATCGCGATAAGGCTGTGAAGGCTGTTCTAAAGGTTAATGCTGCGTTGGTGGGTTAGTTTAGTCAGTTAGTTAGTCGCTTGATCTCTCATTATCTCGTCATTATCAATCAGAACATGCTAGCTGAAGCAGAAAATCGTCGTGCCCTTGTTGATCAGGCGCGGTAATTTATGCAGGTGCGGTGACCATATGGAAAAGGCTGCAGATTATATAAAGAGAAGGAGGGGTCCGTTGCCGAAACGTGTTACTTCCCTACCGGGGCGGGTGGTGTGGCTGACAGGATTAAGTGGCAGTGGCAAGAGTACTCTGGCCGCTGCTTTACGTGAGCGGTTGGCAGCTTCTGGCTACAACAGGGTTTATCATCTGGATGGTGACTGTTTACGGGATGGCCTTAACGCAGATTTGGGCTTCAGTGCTGCCGATAGAACAGAAAACCTGCGGCGTTCAGCACATGTGGCCCGCTTATTAATGGCAGAGGGGTATATCGTGCTAGCGGCGTTTATTACGCCACTGAATTCGCAGCAGGCCCTGGTACGTAGCCTGTTCCCCTCGGATGTTTATTGCGAGGTGTACTTGAGTACGCCGCTCATTGTTTGCGAAACGCGTGACCCCAAGGGGTTGTATCGTCGTTCCCGTTCTGGCGATTTGCCTAACATGACGGGGGTTGATTCCGACTATGAGCCACCTGAACAGCCTGAATTAACGCTTAATACAGAGCTGATCTCAATCAATGCAGCGGTTGAGCGTCTTATGAGTGCGCTTTTTTAATAGATGTTGAAACACGTTCAAACATGGGTAAGGGCAGTGTACACATTGGCAGCATGTGATAGTGATGAATGTTGTTTCTAGGGCTGAATATTCTTGGTCCAGTACACTATATCGCCGTATATCTTGCATGCCCCGATTATAAGATAGGTGTTTGGTTCCGAGTATTTAGGGGCGTTGACCCAGTGGGAAAACCTTGTCTGGAACGGGCCGAGGCTGTGTGAAAACGCTTGGCACGTCTCAGTCTGAGACAAAAAATGGTCAAAAATTGCGTTCCATTGCTAATTTATAGTCACCTTCATTGCAAAACTACTCTAGGGAAGCTCTGAAAAACTCACGACCAGCAGCGATAATATGGCCATCGTCAACTGTCTAGGGTCCAGGGCTGCCATGGATCAAATCACCTTCTCCGAAGCCGAGTACCAGAACAAGAAGCGAAAGACCCGCCGCGAAATCTTTCTGGAGCGGATGGGCAAGCTGAACCGGTACCTCGCGTGTGGTGACCCTTACCGGCATTACCGATAGCGGCGGCACGGCAAATAGTGGCACCGACAGCGCGACGCTGACATACAGCCTTACCGGTGGTGCCGATATGGCCTTTTTCTCGCTGGATGCCAACAGCGGGGCGCTGAGTTTTAAGACGGCCCCTGATTTTGAGGCCCCAAGCGACCAAGACCAGGATAATCAGTACGAGGTATTTGTAGAAGTTAACGACGGCACTGAGAGTGCTTCTCAGGCGATGACCATTGACGTGACCGATGTCAACGAAACACAGCCTCCTACTCCTTCCCCTTCGCCCATTCAGGTGACGCCACCAGAGCTGCAGCCGAATACGCCTTCTGGACAGCCTTCCGTGAGTGAGACCATCAGCAATAATGGTGCGATCTTCGGCAGCATTCGTCTGGTTGCAAAGGCCGGTAATAACGTGGTGATTGGTGTTGAGCTACGGTGAGGATCTACAGTGGATTACGGGTCTGTATTCCCAGGTGCCAGGGCGCCACGCTACGTGAGATAGTGGATGGCTTCATGTTCTCGGATGAGATGCGCAGCCATGACCTTCATGACGTTCAGTGGGATTTTCTCGCGTGAAGGGAAGGGTGCCAGGGTCGGTCATGGCGCCTTGCACCCAGGTGACTGTTACTCTGGGTTGAAAAAGACTAATATAAAGTTGGTGTCAAGATGCTTTTTATACGCCAAACAATAATGACAAAGCTCATGAAAAAGCGGGAATCTTGAAAGAGGGGGGCATCCATGAATAAACCACCGTGGCAGCGCATGCTGCCTGATGCCCTGTTGTCAAGCGCGGCGCTCCTGACGGTGCCTCATGCACAGGCCATCGGAGGGGGCACGGTCAATAATCAGGTCATGACAACGCTGCCACGCCGGCCCTCGTTTGCATCACTACCCTACTGCCCGATCAAACACGATACATCCATGACATCACGCGCTCATCGCATGGAGAGGCTGTGAATAACCAACGTCAGTTCCACTTCATTACCGGCCTGCCCCGCTCCGGCTCGACACTGCTGGCTGCACTGTTGCGGCAGAACCCCCGCTTTCATGCCGACATGACGTCCGGTCTGGGCTCACTAGTAGGCGGCGCCATGCAGATCATGAGCCCCGGATCGGAAGCAGCCCTGAACCTGGAAGCTCAGCAACGGCAAGACATTCTTCGCGGACTGTTCGACAACTATTACCATAGCCTTACTGACCGACCTGTCATTTTCGACACCAACCGCATATGGTCAGCGCGGATGCCGCTGTTGGACGGGCTGTTTCCTGAGGCCAAAGTCATAGCCTGCGTTCGAGACCTGTCCTGGGTGATGGACAGCCTGGATCGGCAGGTGCGCAGCAATCCCTACCACTTTACCCGCCTGTTCGGCCCGCAGAATCAGGGCACGGTCTACAGCCGTGCGGAGGCCATGATGCAGCACGACGCCCTGGTGGGAAGAGCCTATACCGGCCTGAAGGAGGCCTTCTACGGCGAGCAGGCAAAATCCCTGCTGATCGTTGAGTACGAACTGCTAGCCAAGGCCCCGGACAAAGTCCTGCCCTTGATCTACGAATTCCTGGGTGAGCCATTGTTCGAGCACGACTTCGATAACGTCGACTACGACGCCCCGGAGTTTGACGAGGCCCTGGGTGTGTCCGGTCTGCATAAGGTTCGCCCCAAAGTGGAGCTTCAGCCCCGCCGGACTCTGTTACCGCCCGATCTGTTCAAACGCTTCCAGGGCATGGCGTTCTGGCGCGACCTAAAAGCCAGCCAAGCCCATGTGATTGCTGCCCAGACCAACGATACCGACCAAAACTGACATCACCGCTGCTGTTGCCGGAGAATAACTTATGACCGCCCACACCCCCTCCCGCCAGATTGCCGCCATTGACACCAGCATCGCCGGCCACGAGGCACTCATTCACGACGCCCGGGCGCAGGGCATGGAGATCCTGCTGTTGTCCGGTGATAGCGACGGCATTGAAGAGCTGGCCGCAAAGCTATCGGGAACGCAGAACGTCGACGGACTGCACCTGTTTACCCACGGTAGCGAAGGTCAGATTCACATGGGGGATGACGTCCTCTCCAGCGAGTCACTGACCGATCATGCCGAGGCCCTGGCGCTGATTCGTGGCAGCTTCAGTGAGGAAGGTGACCTGCTGGTGTATGGCTGTGATGTGGGTGCCGGTGAGCAGGGCCGGCAGTTTGTGGAGGAGCTGGCGCTGGTGACGGGAGCGGATGTGGCGGCTTCGGATGACCTGACCGGCAACCACGAGCAGGGCGGTGACTGGGAGCTGGAAACGTCAACAGGCATTATTGGAGCCCACAGTCTGATGAAGAGCGACCATTTCAATGGCGTTCTGGCGACCCCAGGTGACGGAGTACGGAACTTCAGCGGTTTCGCGGACACTGGTAACACACTGATCTCCAGTTATTTTTCCGTATCGGCCGGCCAGCTTGGGGCATCGCCGGTCCCGCTCCCCGTTGATGTCTACACTGCTCAACTACTGGCCTATATTGATCCTGCGGATACCGGATATTCGATCGATAATGGAGACCCTTTCTATTTTGAGGTGGCTGCGGATGGGACCAACATAGACACGTTCCAGTTGACGTCCCTGGTGGCGGCTGAGTACTCAGGCATGGATTTTGGCAATCTGACCATCACCGGCTATCTAAAAGAGGGAGGAACGGTTACTTCCCAACCCCTCACCTCCACAGGCCTGGACAATGATGAGACATGGACCTTCGACGCAGGCAGTCTCAGTAGTTTTGTGGGAAGGGACCTGACCAAGTTCCGTCTGGCGTTCGATGAGCTGGAATCCAGCTCAGGTTCCCCTTACAACGCCGAAATCTCGATTTCCAGTTTTGAATTCAGGTCTTTTGGGATCAGCAATGCTGCTGCCCCGGCCACCAACACCGCTCCCTCGTTCGAGAATTCGGACCCCGGGACGCTCTCTATTGATGAAACATCAACCGACACCACCTCGGTTGTCCATGACATAAACGCCAACGACGGCGACGGTGGTGGCACCGACTCCGTCACTTACACTATCACCGCCGGCAATGACTCAGGGGCCTTCAGTATCGATACTGATGATGGCGAAATTCGCCTGGCCTATCCCGCGGCATTGGATTTCGAAAGCACCTCCAGCTACACCCTAACCATCCAGGCGAACGATGGCGAAGATTCCAACAACACCGCGACCCAAGACATCACCATCAATGTCAACGACATTGCCCCGGCCATTACCGCTACCGCAAACCCGTTCAGTACCGTGGCAGAAAACGTTGCCAACGGCACCAGCGTCGGTACGCCCACCCTTACTGCAGCCAGTGACGACGACAACGTTACTTGGTCTATTGTCTCCGGCAATACCGACAGCGCTTTCGCTATCGACGGAATGACCGGCGCAATCACGGTCAACGACACCAGCCAGATCGACTACGAGACAGCGTCCAGTTTCGCCCTGGAAGTGCAGGCCACCGATGGCACCACACCGGTAACGGAAACCATGAACGTCGACATCAGCGACATCAACGAAGCTCCCAGCGGCACCGGCGCCCTGACCACCACCACACTCAATGATAACGCCGGTGCCACCGCCCTGTTCCAGAACCTCACCGTGGCCGACCCGGATGCTGGCGAGAACGACCTGACACTGACCATTACCCTTAGTGACAGTGCCGCAGGCTCCCTGGACACCAGTGGCGTCTGGAGCACATCCGATGGCGGCACCACCTACATCGCCACCGGTCTGACCGTCGCCGAGGCCAGCACTGCCCTTGACAACGCCAGCTTCACGCCCGCCAACAACAGCGGCCAGAACGGCAGCTTCAACACCGACCTCACTGTGCAGATCGATGACGGCGACAGCGGCAACCAGACCGTACTGGCCACCCAGACCCTGACCATCAACCGGGTCAACGACGCCCCGGTATTCACGGCCCTGGATGGCACACCCTCCTTTACCGAGGGCGGCGCACCGGTGGCCCTGGATACCGATGTATCCGTAGCCGACAGCGAGCTGGGCGCACTCAATGGTGGCAATGGCGATTTCTCAGGCGCCACCCTGACCTTGGCCCGTAATGGGGGCGCCAACACCAATGATCAGTTCGCGTTTAATAACGGCGGCGCCAGCTTTACAGTCGTTGGAGGCGACCTGCAGTACGGTGATCAAACCTTCGCTACCTTCACCAGCACTGGCGGCACCTTGACCGTCAATTTTACCAGCAGCGCCACCCCCGCCACCACGGCTCTGGTCAATGAGGTGCTGCAGGTCATTACCTACGCCAACGGTTCCGACGACCCGGCCAGTACTGTCGACCTGAGCTGGACATTCGCCGACGGCGATGGCGGTAATGACTCCGGCTCGACACAGGTAAGTATCACTAACGTCAACGACGCGCCGAAGCTGAATGTGTTCGGTGAGGACCCGACCTATATCGAAGGCGCGGCGGCGGCCGATCTGTTCAGCGGGCTCGACGCCAGCACGGTCGAGGCGGCGGACCGCTTCACCGCGATGACCCTGACGGTGACCAACGTCGCCGACGGCAGCAACGAGATCCTCCGCTTCGACGGAACCGACGTGGCGCTCGTGGCTGGCACCACCATGACGGATATGAACGGCCTGATCGTCAATGTTTCCGTGACCGGCGGCACCGCGACCGTCAGTTTCACTGGTGCCAATCTTACGACCGCGCAGATGGAGACGCTGGTCGACTCCATGGGCTATCGCAACAGCAGCGACAATCCGACGACGGCCGGCGATCGCGTCGTCACCATCACGGGCATCGCGGACAGCGGCGGGGGGACGAATACGGCGGCACCGAACATGCAATCCACGGTGACCCTGACGGCGGTCAACAATCCGCCGCAGGTCGGTTCCGTCGACGGCGAGACCAGTCAGATCACGGCCGGCAGCGGCGCGGTCAATGTCGGGTTGTTCGACGACGCGACGGTGGCGAACGCGGATACTGACGACTACAACGGCGGCACGCTGACAATCGCCCAGCCATCCGGCACGGCCAACGGGTTCTGGGGGCTGGACGGCACCAACGCGACCTCCGGCGGCGATGGCACGATCGCCGCGGGCGAGACGGTCTCGATCGGCGGTCATGCCATCGGCACGGTCCACGTCACGAACGACGGGCAGGCCGGCAACACGCTGCAGATCACGTTCGACGCGAACGCCAGCAACGCGCGCGTTCAAAACCTGCTGGAATCCCTGACCTACAGCGCGCCGAGCGGTCTGGGTGACCGCACTTTTACACTGACCTTGAACGACAATGACGGCACCGCGAACAGCGGCGACGAGGACACGACGGCGACCTTCACGTTGAGCGTGACCCCGAACCCGCCGCTGATCGGCGCCTTGTCGGGCGATACCGGTTCCGCCAGCAACGGTCAGACGGTCCGCTTCGACCAGGACGGCAACGTCACGGTGACGGACTTGGATTCCGGCGACTTCAACGGTGGCAATCTAACCATTACAAAGACCGGCGCGCTGGAGGGGAACTTCTCGCTCGATGGCGACGTCACCTCCAACGGGAACGGCACCATCGCGGCCGGGCAGACCATCGCGGTGGGCGGCACCAACATCGGCTCGGTGACCACCGACGGCCAGGACGGCAACGATCTAGTGATCACCTTCGATACCGCCGACGCCACGCCGGCGCGGGTCCAGACGCTGCTCCGCGCGCTGGGATACACCAGCACCGACGGCGGTGCGCACACCTTCAGCACCACGATCACCGATGCCACCGGCGTCAACGCGGCCACCTCCGCGGCGGCAACCTCAACCATCAATGTTGAGGCGGCGCCGATCAACACGGTACCAGGGACGCAGACTGGTATCGACGGCACGGCGCAGGCGCTGACCGGCATTTCGGTTGCCGACGCCGACAGCGCCAATGTGACCACGACGGTCTCGGTTGGCGCGGGCGAGGGCAGCTTCACCGCTACCGGCGATGCCACGGTAACCGGCGGATCGACCCACTCGATCCAGATCGTGGGCTCAGTCGCAGACGTCAACGCGACGCTCGCCACCCTGCAGTACACGCCCGCCGTCGACGCGGCCGGCAACCAGACCATCACGGTCTTGAGTTCCGACGGTACGAACCAGGATTCAGATACCATCTCCGTCACTGTTAACGATCGGCCGACGATCGGGAATCTTGACGGCGACAGTGTCACCTTTACTGAGGGAGGGGGCGCCGTTCCGCTGGATGTCGACGGCGACGCGACCTTCAACGACAACAACAATCCGCCTGATTTCAACAATGGCAACCTGACCGTCACCATGGCCGGCGGCGTTGGCGCGGACGACGTGCTGTCTGTCGGTGGGTCGGTGACTCTTGGGGGCACCACGGCCGGTTCTGACGTACAAGTCGGCGGTATGACCATCGGGACGCTGGCCAACGACGTGAGCGGAGGCAACGACTTCCGGGTCGACTTCAACCTCAATGCGACAACGGAGCGGGTCACAACGCTGCTGCGCTCGCTCGGCTACACCAACGCGTCCGATACACCAACGGCGGAAACCAAGACCATCACGGTCAGCGTGAACGACGGCGATGGCGCGACCAGTATTGCCAACAGTGTGGTGCTGACCAAGGTAGCGGTGAACGACGCGCCGACGCTAACCGCCAACGCCGCCGACCCCACCTTCACTGAAGATGGCAGCGCGGCCAGCCTGTTTAGCGGCACTGTCATTGATACGGTAGAGAGCGCTGATACCATCAGCGAGTTAACGCTGACCGTTGCCAATCTCGCAGACGGTAGTGACGAGTTGCTATCAGTGGATGACACAGAAATCGCGTTAACCGACGGCACCTCAGGCACCACCATGGCCAATGGCGTCGGCTATTTGGTCAGCCTCTCGGGCACCACCGCGACGGTGGCGCTGACCAAGAGCGACAGTACAGCAAAGTGGCAAGCGTTAGTGAATGGACTCGCCTATCGCAATACCAGTGATAACCCCACGGTGGCAGCGGACCGTACGGTAACGTTGACTAGCGTAAAGGACGATGGCGGCACTGCCAATGGCGGAGCTGATACCACTGCACTCGCCATCAACTCATTAGTCTCACTCAGCGCCGTCAACGACGCTCCGGTGTTCACCACCTCCACTACCTTGAGCGTGGCCGAGAACGCGACGGTGGTGACAACGCTGGCCGCCACCGATGCGGATGGCGATACGCTGACGTACAGCCTCACCGGTGGTGCCGATATGGGCTTGTTCTCGCTGGATGCCAACAGCGGAGCGCTGAGCTTTAAGGCGGCCCCTGATTTTGAGGCCCCGAACGACCAAGACCAGGATAATCAGTACGAGGTAGTTGTAAACGTTAGCGATGGCACTGAGAGTGCTTCTCAGGCGATGACCATTGCCGTGACCGATGTCAACGAAACACCGCCTTCTGGGCCTGGACCTACACCTCCACCCATTCAGGTAACGCCGCCAGAACCTCAGCCGAATACGCCTTCCGGGCAGCCTTCCGTGAGTGAGACCATCAGCAATAACGGTGCGACCTCCGGCAATGTTCGTCTTGTTGAAAATACCGGTAATAACAATGTGGTCACCGCGACTCTGCCAGGTAGGATGACGCTGGTACACGAAGGGGCGCGTACGGCCACAGATCGTGGCTTGGCCCTGGAAGATTTGATTGCCAGCATCAACGGCAAAACGCCTACTAACTTGCCGGACCAGACCGGTGTCGCTTCACAGTGGTTGGCCTCGCGGCCAGAAGGCACGTTACTGGATATTCGTACGCTGACTTTTAGTGGGACCGCTCCATCCTCGGTTCCCATTGTGCTTACGGGTACCGGGAGTGGTAATGGTGTAGTTGCCAATCAAGAAGCGTTCGTTATCGATGTCAGTGGATTGCCACAAGGGCAACAAATCCAGCTCGATAATATCGATTTCGCGAGTATTGTCGGTTCAACCACTATCCTTGGCGGTGCCGGTGACAACGTGGTGATTGGTGATGATGCTAGCCAATACATTGTGTTGGGGGCTGGTGACGACGAGCTGCACGGCGGTGGTGGTGATGACACCATTGGCTCGGAGGGCGGCGACGACCGGTTGTTCGGCGATAGCGGTAACGACGAGCTGTTCGGTGGTACCGGGGCCGATCAGCTGCATGGTGGTAGCGACACCGACACGGTGAGCTATGCAGGTAATCGTGAAGACTATGTGGTCACTCAGGCCCACAGTGTCATCACTGTGCAGTCCAAGGCGGACCCTGGGGATATCGATACCTTGATTAACCTGGAGTCCTTAGTGTTTGCCGATGAAACGCTGACCGTGAGCTACGAGGACGATCTTGCCTGGATCACCGGGTTGTACGCCCAGGTACTCGGGCGTCAGGGGGATGTGTCGGGGGTGCAGTACTGGGCGCAACAATATGCGAACGGTATGAGCCGTGCTGACATCGCACTGTCTATCTTGAACTCGCCAGAGTCAGGCCGGTTGGCGGAGGAAGGGAGTGACTACCTAGACGTGCTTTACACAGGCTTGTTAGGACGCGTTGCGGATGCGAGTGGTAAAGCGTATTGGAGTGAACAAGCGGCGGGCGGGGCCACGCTACGCGATATCGTGGATGGCTTTATGCAGTCAGAAGAGATGGGTAGTCACCATCTTAGTGCGATAGAGTGGGATTTCTTTGTCTGAAAGAGCAAGGCCCCCGCTGAGTGTGGGGGCAATCATTAAACGGCTAGGTTAGTGCCCGTATACGGCAATACCACAGCGGCCGCTATGTTTTATAAAGTACATGCTTTTGTCGGCGGCATTGATGAGCTCGGTGCTGTTGGCAAAGCCGCCATCGTTGAGGCAGGCAACCCCAATCGAGACCGTCACATAAACGGGCCGGTCTTCGTGCCACGTCATGGGTTGCTCTTGTAATCGATAGGCGATGCGTTGGGCAAACTTTTTGGCACCGTTAGCATCTTCCCCAGGTAAAACCACCATAAACTCTTCCCCGCCATAGCGGCCAGCCAAGTCGCCATCCCGCACCACTGCGCTGAGCAGCTTGCCAAAGCTGACCAGGACATTGTCGCCGGTGAGGTGGCCATACTGGTCGTTAATGGATTTGAAGTGGTCGATATCCATAAAGACCACCGAGAGCGTACCGCCCACGTCGCGGCATTGGCGAAAGCGCGTGTCGAGTTGTTCTTCTAACCATCCTCGGTTGGCGATGCCGGTCAGTGCATCGGTTCGGCTGCGGGATTCCAGTTCGTTTTGGCGTTCAAGCAGTTGGGCAAGCTCGCTCTGCTGTTGGTCTAGGCGGGCGCTTAGGGCCAGCGTTTGTTCAAACAGTAGCTGCTGGGCCTCGGCAAGCAGAGCTTCATTATCCTGGTGGGTGGGGGCAGTGACTTCGAGAATATTGGCAAGGCTGGGTAGCTGGTCTTCAATGGTGTTAAGTAGCGCTGCCAGCGCTAGGTGGTCGGTTAGGTGGCTGCTTTCCAGCTTGCGCATGAGGTTGACCAGTGCCTGGGCGGGCGATGGTGAGAGCCAGGCGTCGGCAATATGACCAGAGAGTCGAATGCATAATAGGTCGGCTGGCGCCGAGGAGAAATCTAGGTGGCTGGTGTGTATGGCTTCTGCAATGGGGGCGGGCACTCCCCATTTAGCTGCTAGCCAGGCACCTACGATGGCGTGGTCGCAGCCAAATAGACGGTGTTCATTATGGCTTACTTCTGGGTGATGTTCGGCTGGGGTTTCATAAACGCTCTCTACTTCTTCGGGGTAGAGGGATTTGAGCGCGAGTACGCCGATATCTTGTAGCAGGGCTGCGGTGAACACAAACCCTTTGCGGGAGGGGCAGAGCTGTTCGGCAAGGTAACGCGAGGCGATAGCGGCAATAAGTGAGCGGCTCCATACGCGCTGTAGGTAGGCGTTGGCTCCTTTTTGGCGGAACAGGCTGAAGCTGAGCGTCGCGGCTAGAGTGGTATCTAGGCCAATACGTGCCACGGCTTCCTGGCAGCTGCTAATCGGGGGCGCGCTACGCGCATAGTAGGCGCTATTGGCCAGTGCCAGTAACCGGGTGGTGAGTACGGGGTCGTGCTCAATGGCCTCCGCATAGGCTTTTACGCTGGCGTTTGGGGAGCGGGCAATGGTAAGTACATTCATGGCCACGGAAGGTAGGGTGGGGAGCGAGGCGCACCCTTCCAGGCTTTTACGGAGGAACTCGGGCAGCGGTGAGGTGAGTGAAAGTTGAGCGCTGTTATCGGTTGGTTGTATAGCCTGCATGGCAAATCCCTTGTGGTAGTGCGGCTAGAAGTGCGGAGAAAGCGTTTTCTACATTTTTCTTATAAACAAACGGTTGTTTAGAAGCATAGGTGAAACGAGGGGATTTGCTGTGCTATGTGTGTGTTTTTAAGTAACGCAACGAGGGGCGCTAGGTGCTTGAAATTTCTCTAGCTTCTTCACGGATGGCCGTCTGCATGTAGCTGTTGGCGCAAGCGCTAGGCCAATGCTCAAACTGGCAGGATATGGGATATGGGATATGGGATATGGGATATGGGATATGGGATATGGGATATGGGATATGGGATATGGGATATGGGATATTGGGGCGGTGAAGTAGATGTGGCTGAAAGGGGGGGGGCTGAAACGATTAAGTGATCGAGTGGACCACCTATATAAGACAGGTGTAAGGGAGACATAGGTGTACTAGAGACAGAGTGGTTCTCAGCCTTATTCTGCTGCTTTCGTAATAGGCTGTAGCTTGATGACTAGGTGGTTCGCATTGGGCTGGGAAATGAAAGCTTCATAGCGCTCTGGGTGTGAGTCAATATCTTTTTGAAAGCTCTCTACGACCTCGACCAGCTCTTTAACGAGCGCTTCTTCTTGTTGTTGAGTTAGTAGGGGCATGGCCAGTAACCTTTTGAACAGAGAATAGGTAAATCGTTAAAATGCTGTCGTATTTTTGACGCATTATGCATGGCATGCTTAAGCATTTCCAGGTAATAAAAATTAGTTTATCGGTCTGTTTGGGAAGTGGTCAGTGTGCTTCATTTTATTTCGGTCTGGTGGCTTGTGTCACAGTATTAGAGGTTGACAAACGGCCGTTTAGAAAATTTTGACGACTGGTTTCGCAGACGTGTTTTGAAGGCTAATTGATCAGGCTGTTGTCGCGTCATTAATATTCAGTGATCATACCCTGGGCAATGATGCATTGAGAGTTTTGAGAGTTGTTGAGACTGGAGTGGTGTAAAGGCACCATGCAACACTCTTTAATAGATAAGTAGTGGCTTAATGAAGTGTGACTTAATGCTTGGAATCTAGTGTTAAGGCGCGCTACGCTGTCTGTTAGCCTGCAAAGAAGCAGGGATTTTGATATACATAAACGATAATGCAGTTATAAGGGAACATGGTATGTCGCTAACCCCTACCCAAGAGAGTGCATTAATTAGTGAGCTGGTTGATGTCATTGAGCGCTTTCATTCTTCAGTCGATGATTGCCCTGAAAGCTATGAAGCAAGGGTAACGCAGCCTTCCCCAGAACACCTTATTATAAAGCTACAGCCAGCTAGCATGGCCGAGGAGTAGATATATATAAGGGAGCTTGTGGCAAAAAGGGTTAACGGAACTGATTACTCAGTGCAGCATGCCCAGATGCGTTTGGTGCCAGAGACGATGTGGAGCTTCTTGTTGAATGGTTTTTAGTCCCTGTTTTTCTTAGATGCTCATGTCCTATCACCCTCCCTTGCACCCCAGGTGAATGAGTACTTATCCGGAAATTGTTATCGATTGTAATTAGCTTGCTAATAGGCGCCTACCCTAGGGGGGCGCTTTTTTTAGTAGATTTTCTAGAGAGATAGCCTATTAGGTATGGCAAAATTCATGCTGGTGGTGTTAAATTATGTAATTGATCGGTAGGGGGTGTTTATGATAAATGAGTATTTGTCTCACATCCCACTCAGCTATGCAGAGCACGCGCATTTGGGCTGGCGTTTCAGCCAACAGCAGGTACTGAGAAGTAGGTACACATGGCTGCCTATTAGCTTAAGTGAGCTAGCGCGCACGTCAGCTTACTTTCCGGTGGTGATTATTCAACAGGGGCAGCGTTGGTCCATGGTGGTTTTGCTGGATGACTCACTGGAGTTACAAGCAAACCTGCATAGTGCCGAAGAGGCGAAAGATCAGTTTCAACCTATGTGCCTACAGGCGTATCCGTTTTCGCTAATGCCATATAGCGCTCATAAAAGTGGAATACAGCTCTGCATTGCAGAGACTGCATTAGCTAATTTGCAGGAAAAGGAAGTATTGCCGCTGTTTGGTGATAATCGGCAGTTTTCTACTGCTGTGACTGATCGGTTCCATTTGCTGCATCGCATGAAAATAGATGCTGAGATAGTTCATAGTGCCTGTGAGCTGCTAGCCAAGAAGGGTGTGCTAGTGCTGATTTCTGATGCTGAGAAGTTGCTTACCCGTATTAAAGACCACTCGGTGCCGCTCTATCGTATCGATATTGATGCTATAGGCCGCTTATCGAGAGAGGATTTTGCCGACTTGCAAATGCACCATGCAATGGTACTGGGTATTTACCAGTACAGTTCTCTGTTTCACGTTAGTAAGTTTCACCGATATGGCTAATAAAAATTGGCATTATTGTAGCGGATGGTGATACTTTTATTAGTATCCTGTTCGGTAATAAGGTGCTAAACATGTCGTTAGCTGCTTCTTTAGAACCTCTTTCTCAGCTTGTACACCGCGGAGGCGCTAGCGGCGTAACAGGTAGTTGTCATCAACTCTTTTATGGTGATCACCATTCGCTGTTAATTGATTGCGGCCTTTTCCAAGGTGAAGATGCCGAGCAGGATGAGTTTAAGCAGTTAACCGTCGATTTTGATGTTAAAACTATCGATGCGTTAGTGATTACCCATGTGCATATCGACCACGTTGGGCGCTTGCCTTATTTGTTGGCCGCCGGGTTTACGGGGCCGATTTTCTGCTCCAAGCCATCGGCCAAACTGCTGCCGCTGGTCATCGAAGACGCCTTAAAGATTGGTTTTACCCGCGATACACGGTTAATTGAGCAGTTTTTGCATCGGGTGGAGCAGCAGTTAGTGCCATTAGCGTTTGGTAAATGGCATAACGTCACATCAACACCTACTTGCCATGTGAACATGAAGCTCCAGCGCGCGGGGCATATTTTAGGCTCCAGCTATGTGGAGGTTGCCCTGCGCGACCCTTCTACCAAGCGGCGGCAGCGGGTAGTGTTTTCAGGTGATTTGGGGGCTGCCAACTCCCCCTTGCTGCCAGCACCAAAAGCCCCAGCTAAAGCGGATGTGCTGGTGTTGGAATCTACCTATGGCAACCGTTTGCACGAAGGCCGCTTGGATAGAGCCGCTAAGCTAAAACAGGCCATTGAGCGCGCGCTCCATAATAACGGCACGGTAATTGTGCCAGCGTTTAGCATTGGCCGTACCCAAGAGCTGCTATATGAGCTTGAGGGTATTATCCATCGTTCGGATAAGCAGTCACTGTGGAAGTCGTTAGAAATTATTGTCGATTCGCCGCTGGCAGCGCGCTTTACCCAGGTGTACCGAGACCTCAAGCCGTTTTGGGACAGTGAGGCGCAAACCCGCGTTCGCGCTGGCCGACATCCGCTGAGCTTTGCATCGCTCTACACAGTGGATAGCCACGCAACCCATGAGCAAACGGTGCGCTATTTAGCCGAAAGCGGGCGGCCTGCGGTGGTGATTGCTGCTAGCGGCATGTGTGCCGGTGGGCGGGTGGTGAACTATTTAAAAGCTATGCTGGGTGATGCGCGCCATCAGGTGCTGTTTGTTGGTTACCAAGGCGCTGGCACGCCGGGGCGGGATATTCAGCGCTATGGCCCCCAGGGTGGCTGGGTGATGTTGGATGGCGAGCGTTATGACATTAAAGCAGGGGTGACCACCATCAATGGCTACTCTGCCCACGCGGATCAAGCGGGGTTATTGGGCTTTGTTAAGCAGATGCGCCACTGGCCGCGTAGCATCCATTTAGTACACGGGGATGCCGAGGCCAGAAGGGCGTTAAAAGTGGCACTTGAATCGTTAGCCGCTAAACACGGTAAGACGCTGAAGGTAACGTTACCGGTGAATCAGCCAGAGTAGCTAGGTTGGGGCTATGCTACTATCAGCGGCTTTATGACGCTGGTTAGGTTAGTGACCTGTATGTTAAGCCCCAATGTTCCCCGTTCTGAGCCGTTGTCTCACGTTACCAGTCTCGCTGTGTTTTTGATGGGCGCGCTGGCGCTGGTGGTGCCTTCTGGTTACTCCGTTGGCCCCGTGCTGCTCCTGCTGGCGAGCACTGCCCTGCTATTTAAGCGCTTTAAGTGCTCCTCATTTGTGCTGCTCCCCCAAGACCGCTGGATCATCGTAGCGTTAGTGGCCTACGGCCTGGTGGTGGGCGTTATGTCGGCGGTTGAGCTTGGTTCTCGTGGTTTTGATAGGCCGCTGCGCTTTTTATTGGCCATCCCGGTGCTGCTGCTGATACTGCGCTACCCGCCGCGTTTAAGCTGGTTATGGGGAGGGGGAGCGCTGGGGGCTATCGGCGCTGGCAGCTTGGCGCTATGGATGAAGCTGGTAGAAGATGTGGTACGGGCGGGTGGTTTTCTGCACGTTATTCAGTTTGGCAATTTAAGCATGTTAATGGGCGTGCTGTGCTTTGCAGGCTTGGGCTGGGCGGTGGTTCAGCGTCAACGTCATGCGTGGGTTGCCTTGCTACTGCTGGGGGCTTTGCTGGGGATGCTGGGCTCGTTAATGTCCGGTAGCCGTGGCGGCTGGGTGGGGCTGCCGGTGGTGGCGTATGTGCTCTACCGTGGCTATGGTCGCCAGTTACCGGTGGCAATAAAAGCAGGAGCGGTAGGGGCGGCGCTTGCCTTAGTTGCAACAGTCTATTTGCTGCCGCAAACGGGAGTTAAGCAGCGGGTTGAGGCTGCCGTTAGCGATATTAGCCACTATGTATCCGGTACTGAAACTGATACATCGCTGGGCTTGCGTTTTGAAATGTGGCGCGGGGCTGCTCAGTTAATTGCCGAGCGGCCACTGTTGGGCTGGGGCGAGGCTGGCTATCGTGAGGCTTTGGGGGAGCTAGGCGAGCAGGGTGTTATCTCCCCCGTGGCGGCTGAGTTTGGCCATGCCCATAACGAGTTTATCGATGCCTTTGCTAAACGAGGGCTGGTGGGGCTGTCCGTGCTGCTCATGCTTTACATGATCCCGATGAGAATGTTTGCCCCTGGCTTATCGCACCCTGATTTGCCCACTCGCTCATTGGCGGTAGCGGGCACGCTGTTACCGGTCGCATTTATTGATTTCGGTTTATCGCAAACTTTTTTGGCCCATAACAGCGGCGCTACTTTCTATGCGTTCTGGTTAGCGGTGCTATGGGGGAGTTATCGTTGTACTGCCTGTTCGAGTGCAGCAACGCGGCCTTGTGCTCGCGGTTAGACGCCATTCAGCCAGAACATCAGCTTTCTGGCTTAGGTAATTTTCGGTAAGTGAATTGTTTCATGGCCGCTGAAAAGTTATTTTTCAGCGGCTTAGCGCTATCAGCATGCATGAAAAAATTGAGAGTTTTGAGAGCCTTAGAGACTGACATAGCACTAAAGGGCTATGTAAGTATCGTTACAGTTGGTTCCGCTTACGCAGTTATCCAGTCTGCTTAGCCCAATACTCAAAACACTCATGAATGGAACAAAACATGCGTGCAGTCAAACATGCCTCTTCGCACCGCCAGCAGGGTTTTACCCTGGTGGAAGTCTCTCTTGTCCTGGTCGTGATCGGGCTAATTCTTGGTGCCGTCTCGATTGGTAAGGATGTTCAGCGAAACGCTGAATATACCAAGATCAAACAGAAGTTTGTTGACCAGTGGGCTAGTGCCTATAACTCCCATTACCTGCGCGCTGGTGTTGTGATTGGCGATAGCCAAACGCAGCCGCGACTGATGGTTAATGGTGCGACCTACAATACTGCTGTTGCCGGCGGCCTCATTTCTGGGCAAGACATGACCGACGCAGATGAACCCAAAGCCATTTGTGAAGGTGGTCAAGCGCCGAACATGGCGCGTGAGGAAGATCTCATTCTGCACCGTGAGATGGATCGTCACGGCGTGCGTATGCCACCGGGCCGTGCTGAAGGGTTTGAAGACCGCTACGCCTATCTGGATACCAATGGCAACCCTCAAGAGCTTCAGGTGTGCTTCCAGTGGAATAAACCGGGCACCGCTGCCAGTTCTGGCAACGTGATGGTGATTTCCGGGCTTACTCCGGATTTGGCGCGGGCACTGGATCAAATGATTGATGGCAAGGCTGATTCACGTGAGGGGCTCTTCCGTAAATATGATATCGAAGAAGACGGCACTGAAGGAGCGCCTGGTATTGAATGGGCTGCCAATAACTCCCAAGCCTACGGCTTAGATGAAGGCTCTGATGACGATACCAGTGTGAACTTGGATGAAGACCAAGTCATCACAGTCGTCGCCACCTACAAGATGAATCAGTGAGCCGGGAGATGGCGATGAGGTCGGTAGGGGGACGTTCCGTGGGGGCTCACCAGCGTGGGTTTAGCCTGATGGAAATCGTTGTGGTGATGGCGGTTATCGGTCTTATGCTGGGCGGGGTGAGCATTGGCCGTGATGTTCTCCGTGAGGCGGAATACAACCGTATCCAGAATAAGTTTTTAATGCCGTGGAAGCAGAACTACGACCTTTACTATCAGCGTACTGGCGTTGTGCTTGGCGATAACCAGGTGGCGCCGACGCTGATGGTAAACGGCTATGAAGCGGAGTTTGACCACATGGGCAGTGGGGTGGCGGGCATACCGGCCAACTACCGTAACACGGGCCGTCGGTTGTGCCACGGTGTTGGCTATCCTGCTAACTCCGTTGGTGGCGGCGACCGGCCGTTGTCTGACCTGGATTTGCATCAACTGTTTGATCGCGTCGGTATCCGAATGCCGCCGGGACGGGCTGAAGGGTCTGAGGACCGCTATGCCTATACCGACACCAATGGCAATCCTGTAGAGCTGCAAATCTGCTTTCAGTGGAACCCGGAAGGAACAATCAGTGGCGCGGGCAACGTGATGGTGATCCGTGGGCTAACCCCTGATCTGGCCCGCAAGCTGGACCATATGGTGGATGGTAAGCCTGATGCCTACGAAGGCCGTTTCCGCCAGCAGAACGCAAATACCAATGTGTTAGAGCGTAGCCGCCATATTCCAGGCTATGAGTGGGAGGCCAATAACAGTTACACCAACGCAGACTCAAACCCTAGTGCCTTCGGTGAAGGGGCGTCCAGTGGAGAAGAGCGCGTTGTGTTGGTTACCGCGCACTGGGTCATGGATCAATGAGGGTGTCACTGCTTTCTGAGGGGTGTAAGGCCGCTCGGGGTTATGTATGTATTGGGGTGCTTCTGGTGGGTAGCCTTGCATTGCCCTATTTAGTGAAAACGGCATTTAGCTATAAAGCGGCGGCAGACGTGGCACAGCGGCAGTTGGCAGATAACCAGCGCCAGGTAGACCAAGAAGCGGGCGCGCGGGCGCAGCTGGTGCGCTGGCAAGCAGTGCGCGACCAGTGGGGAACGCTGGCAGAGCGTGCCGATGGGCTTGGCTGGCGTACGTCTTTGTGGGATGTACGGTCGATTGAAGTTGACAACAAGCGCTTCTCGCGGCGTGAAGCCGACACATTGATGAGTAGCCTTGAGTCCAGCTCCGATAGCTTCATGCTGCCCAAGTCTTTTTCAATAAAACTGGTAAGTGATAGCAGCGGTTCGCTGTATATCGACTCACCGGCTCAGGATCAGGCAGGTTCGATCCAGCTATCCCTCTCCGGTGATTATTACTCGCGGAGAGTGCAATGACCCATCTGCAGTGCCTGTTGGATATGTCGGGGCAGGTGTGGCAAACACACACCGATACGCTGCTAGCGCCGGAGCAGTTTGATGCGCTGCCCGGCCCAACAGTGGTCATTACCGATTACCAGGCAGCGCCGTTCGGCGTAGAGGCGTTGCCTGCCCATCATCAAAACCTGGCGCCGCTGTTGGAAAAACGACTGCGCGATGCCGGGGATATCGACAGTTTGGCGCGGGTGATTATCCATACCCGCGAGCGGCAGAGAGACCTAGCCCAGGTGTGCTACACCGCTGTGCCGGTGGCGGTAGCTATGCGTTACCGGCGCTGGGCCAAACAGCAGAGCGACCATGTACTGCTGTTCCCGCTGCTTGAAGCACTGCTGACATTGGCGCAACGGCAGGGCCTTGAGAGTGGCCTTTTGGCATTTGTCCATGACGATAGTGTGGATGTACTGATGCTGCAGGACGGCCAGGCCATGCAGGCCTCCCGCCAGCGTCTTTATATGCGCGGAGCGGATGACTATATCCGTATCGCTGCGTATATCACCTCATTATTGGACCGTTACGCTGATGCTGGCCGACAACGCGGTTGCTTGCTGGTGGAGCGCCGCACGGACGAAAGCCAGCCGCTAATTGATGCGCTAACGGTGCGTGGTATTCCGGTCACTGAGCCGGTGTTGCCAGCCACCCAGCTGTTTGAGGGCCTGCGCTTAAAACGGGCCGATATCGATGGCGTTAGCCGGTTGCACTACCTCTTTCAACAGGCGTTGCCCTGGATGGCGGTGGGCATGGTCGCACTATGCCTGTCTAGCGCGTTCGGAGCCTTGTACTGGCGGCACGAGGCAGGCGCTCTTGAGGCTGAGCTGTACCAAGCGCAGACCCAGAGCGTTGGCAGCACCATTACCGAGATGGGGAGCGCGCTGCGCAGTGCCGATGAGCTGGTGCTTTCCCAGCGTGAACGCGCCGACTTTGTACGCCTTGCTGAGCGTGTTCGCCAAACGCCTGATCCAGCCAGCCTGATTCGGCATTTACGCGAGGCGGTTCCGGCCAGTATTGAGTTGGTTGAGGCGGGCATTGTGTCGGATGACACCGGCGTGCTGATCATCGTTGCGGGCCGCAGTGCCAGTGTGGCTGCGCCCTTCGCGGCAGAAGAGCAGTTCGTGATGGCGCTGAAGCGCCTTGGCTATGAAGTGGTGCGGCGTGAGATTACCAGCGGCCTCGGTAATAGCCTGTTCCGTCTAGCGTTAACCTGGAGCGCACCATGAAGAAGAAATACACCGCTGCTGGGCTGCTAGCCGTTGCCTTGGTCTCCTGCACAATGGCCTACCAGTTTGCGATGGCCGAAGAGCGGGCTGCTCAGGCGTGGCGGCCTAGCCAGGATTCGCAGCTTCAGAGCCTTGATGCGCGGTTGGGTGAAAAAGTGCGCGAGTTCCTGGAGTTGAACGAGCTGCTAAGCAGGCAGCTTGAGGATGTAAGGTTGCAGCAGGCAGGGCAGCAGGACTCCCCCTTGCTGACGGGCAACGCTTTTGTACCCGAGCCACTTGCACCAGAGCCTGCTATGCCAGAGCCGGTGGAGATAACGCCGGAGGTGGTTGCGCCGCCACCCCCGCCACCAGAGTCTCCTGTCAGGCAGGCACCCTGGTGGAGCCGTTATCAGCTCAGCATGGTGGTGTACTCGGATACCTCCCGCTCCGCGGTAATCAATGGGCGCTATGTGCGCCGTGGCGATGCGGTGGCATCCGGCGTGGTGGTTCGTGATATCAGGCCCAACCAGGTGACGTTGGCACGCGGTGGTGAAACAGCACGCTTAACGATTGGAGCTGAATAATGACGTTACGCCGCCTGTTGATATGGAGCATCGCGCTGCTTGGACTGTTGACTGCAGTGCTTTGGTGGGTGGGTCGGCAACCTGCGCCGGTAAGCCCAGCGGCACAAGTGCCCGCTGTGGTAATGCCGCCTTCTTCCTCGCCTGTAGAAGGTGGAGGTGCCTCTACGGATGTTGATGCCCTTTGGCGGCGCTATGAGGCGTTGAACGAAGCCGCTGCGACTGCCTCTGCCTCTGCACCTGTGGAAGGGGAGCAGGGGGGAATGAGTTCATCAGCTGAGACCCGTTCACCGGAACAGATGCTATCTGAGGCAGCGCAGCAGCGTCAGGCACTGCGCGAGGGCATCCGACAACGCAGTGAGGCGGTCCGGGCTGCGCGTGATGACGCGTTGGCGCAGATTCGGGCCCTTGAACCAGACGATGTCGATGGATTGATGGATGTGATTCAAGGCTTCAACCAGCAGATGCGGGAGAACGGGGTAGAGGAGCAGATCGATATCGGTGGGATACGTCAGCAGCTAGTAAGTAGCCAGAGGCTTGCTGAGGTTAGCCAGGCGATGCTGGATGAAGCGCTGAAAGGTGAGAATGCCAACCCGCAACGCCTTCAGGCCTTGGGGCGTGAGTTGAGCGAGTTGCAAGACAGCATCATCGGCCATCTGGCTGAACGTACTCATGGTGGGCAAGCACAGCCATGACGGTTTATGCGCGCTTCCACTGGCAACGAGGGTTCACTCTATTAGAGCTAATGCTGGTGCTGGTAATGCTCGGAGGTATGGCCATGGTGGCTATGCAGTATCGCGCTTACACCTTGAACCAGGACGACGCGATTGCCCAGGGCTACCACGATCAAATTGCCGCAGCTCTCTATCGCTATGCCGCACGGCACTACCGTTTGCCTTGTGCTGATACCAACGGCGATGGCTTTGAAGGTAACGGCGGCGATTGTGGTTTGGCAAGCAGCAATGTGGTGGGTGGTGTGCCTTTTCTGACCCTCGGTATGAACGAGGCTCAAGGATTTAACAAAGCAGACCGGGAGCGCTTCGTTTACGGAGTTTTTCGCGATTTCGATGCTGACTTGGCGCGGTTAGAAGAACGAACCGGCGATGAGTCTGGTAGCGCCGGGTATCTCAGCCTGGATGACCTACGTTACGCCCTGCACAGCCTGGGCCAGCAGGATTTTGATAATGAGCACATCTACGTGACCGGTGATGAACAGCAAGCAGGAGCGGCTGATTGCAGCGGAAACCCTATCGCCAACCTAGCATTTTTCGTGGCCTACGCAGGCACAAGAGATGCCGATAGGAATGGGCAACCCTTTGATGGCGAAAATAGCAGCCTCCGTTGGCCTTCGGGTGGCGGGCTTTGCGTATCTGGCCCGCTGACCGCACAAGGGGAGCAGTATGACGATGCCGTTATTGCGGTGGGCTTTGCCGAACTGCTTGGCTATTTAAGCCAATAACTTGCAAAACAACACATTGAGTACGGAATTAGGCGCATCAGGAGCAGCCACATGAACCTTGACCCTCAACTATCTCTTTACCCTAGACGAGGCCTCTGGATAGGTGCCTTGCTGGCTGCGTCATTAACTGGCTGTGCCGTTGGTCCCTCCAAAATGGATGCCGAAAGGGTTCAAACGGTGGATGACCGTTCGCAGGCGCTATTACAAGAGCGGCTAGTGCAAGAGTCAGAGAAGTTACGCCTTCTGCAAGATGAGCTTAGGCAGAATTTGGAGCAACAGCAGGAAGTGGTGTTGGAGCCGGTGGTCCCCCGTTATAACCCGCTTGATGCAGTGAACGTTACATTACAGGCGGACGATGTTGATGTACGTAACCTGCTCAAGGCGATTGCTGATCAGGCGGGACTGAACTTGGTGCTGCCTGCTTCGCTGTCGCGCCAGCCGCGCACGCTGTCGCTGTCGCTTAGTTCGGTGCCTGCTAGCCAAGCCTTTGAGGAGATCACCAAGGCGCTAGATCTGGCCGGGCATGTCCGCGATAACATGCTGGTGGTGGAGGAGTTTGAAGAGCGGATTTTCGATATGGATTTCCTGCTTACCATGAGTACGGCTGATTTCAACGCGGGGGGCGATGTATTCGGTGCCGGTAATACCGGTGGCGACGGCGGGTCGGCTTCGGGTGGCGGCTCAGGTAGTAGCGGGCTACGCAGCAGCTTTTCAATCTCTGGGCGCAATACCAATGATGTGAACCCTTACGAGCAGATTGACCGGATGTTGGCATCGCTGATCGGTGCGCAGGGTAATGGGGAGAGCAATGGTGAAGGCGGTATGGGGCAGCAAGGGATGCCGACCTATATGCTGAACCGCTCCACCGGTACGCTGTTTGTTCGTGGGCGCCCATCTCAGCTGGCGGCGGTCGGACGTTTGGTTGAGCACTATAAGTCGGTGTTAAACCGACAGGTGTTGATCGAGGCGCAGATTCTTGATGTCGAACTTAACGACCAGTTCAGCTATGGCGTTGATTGGAGTTTCCTACGTAACCAGGTGGCTTTGTCCTACTCATCTAACCCGATGGCGCTGGGTGCGATCGACTCATTGGTGCCAGGGGCGGAGAATGCGGGCCGCAGCGTGTTGATTCCGTCTACTGCGCTAGGGACGTCGGGTACGCCATCGCTGGGTCTTGCTCAGTCGGGCAGTAACCACAATATCGGGCTCGACCTGATGAAAACCTTTGGCACGGTGCATATCCTATCTAACCCGTCGATTCGGGTGCGTAACACGCAGCCCGCCGTGGTGAGTGTGGGTAGCAACATGCGTTATATCGCCCAGTCCAGCTCTAATACGCAAAACGGTGGCGGCGGCTTGCTGGCGACCACGTCCAATGTGGTGACGTCTAATGTATTTGATGGCGTGATGCTGGGGGTGATTCCGTTTGTGTCCGAGGATGGTGCTATCCATCTCACCATTAACCCGATGCAAACCTCTGTGCAGGCCTCTTCTATGGAGCTAGTAGAGGTAGGCAGCACGCAAAATCCGCTGAAAATCTCGCTCCCCCGGGTGGACTTCAAGGGTATGACCACATCGTTGTCGCTGAACGACGGTGACATGGTCATTATCGGTGGTCTTATCGGTGAAAGTGGTAACCGTTCAAGGGATGGGGTGCCCGGTATTACGGATGTCCCTCTGTTTGGCAGCGTGCTGGGTGGGCAGTCTGAATCGACCACGGCACGCGAGCTAGTTCTCGTGCTGCGCGTTCAGATTTTGTAAGCCGGATTCCCATGAGCTTAGTTTTCGACGCGTTGCGCCAGCATGGCACTCATCCTACGCAAGCTCCCACTCAGTTGGGTAGTGTGGTCACCCCTGGCCAACGTCGATGGCGGTGGGGTTTGGTGGCGGGGTTGGTGTGTGTCGCCGTTGCGGGGCTGTTCCTATGGGAACATTTTTATGCGGCAGAGCGTATCGCGCCGCGAAATGTTTCAGCCGCGCTGCCTGTGGAGCCTTCCGCACCTACTGTGTCGTCAGCTCCACAGGAGGTTGTGGTGGTGGATATTGCTTTGCCAACGCCAACGCCAACGCCAACGCCAACGCCAACGCCAACGCCAACGCCAACGCCAACGCCGCCAGAAGCACAGGATCAAGCGCCTGCACCGTCGAGTGGTTCACGGCTACCGGGGGATGCCCTGGCACGGCTTGCCGCAACGGCTTCAGTGATAGAAGTAGCAGCCGTTAGCCAGCCAGAGGTGGCGGCAGTTGGCGAGATAGACACGTCAGTGCCCGCTCTTGAGTCTGTGTCCGAGCCTAGGCTTGAGCCTAAACCCGAGGCTGAGCTTTCAATGGTAGTAGAGACTGCGCCTCCGGCTGAGGTAAATCCGGCAGAACTGTTTGCGGCCTTCAATGCGGCGCTGTCGGCGGGCCAACTGCCCCAGGCGGAAGAGGTTATTGAGCGTGCTCGGTCTGCGCTAGGCGAATCGCATCTGATCGTTGCTCGTATGCAGGGCTATTACTGTATGAGGGCAGATTGCCCGGCGCAGGCACGCCAAGCCTACTCCACGATTCTTGCTCGTCTGCCAAGAGATCGCGAAGCGGGCTATAACCTGGCGGTTTTAGACTGGCAGGCTGGGCAACATGCCGAGGCGGCCAAGCGGGTGCGTGCGCTGCTGGCGCAGTACCCAGCGGACGACGCCTTACGCGCACTACAGCGGCAAATGGGAGCGCATTGATGAGTAGCGGATTTCCATTGTCGGCTTACCTGCAGCACTTAGGGTTTACGCGTAACCCGTTTCCGGTAACGCCGGATGAGCACGGCATCTTCTTTTCTGCTCGGCTGGCAGAACAGTTCACTGAGTTATTGCACTTCATTGAGCAGCGCAAGGGGTTCATGCTTGTAACCGGTGATGTTGGCGTTGGTAAAACGACGCTCTCCCGGGCGCTACTAACGCGTTTGGCCGAGCAGGGCGCGTGTACCGCGCTGGTGTTCAATACGTTTCTTCAAGGTGCCGACCTGTTAAGGGCCATCAACCGTGATTTTGGTGTGACGGCCGCTGGCGATAGCCTAGAGGCACAGCTGCAGGCACTGAATACTTGGTTGTTGCAGCAGCATGAAAAGGGTCGTAACTGTGTATTGATTCTGGATGATGCTCAGGGGTTGGATGTTCCCAGCCTTGAGCTGGTACGTCAGTTGAGCAACCTGGAGGCCAGCCAGGCCAAGCTGCTACAAATTGTGATGGTGGCCCAGCCGGAAATTCACTTGACGCTGGATCGGCATGACATGCGGCAGCTAGCAAGCCGTATTGCACTGCGCCTTGAGCTGACCCCGCTGACGTTGAACGAGTTGGATGTCTATCTGCATCATCGGTTGCAGTGGGCAGGCTGCCCAGAGGTGTTGACCGTTGATCGCAGTGCTTTGCGACGGTTGCATCGCTATAGCATGGGCTATATTCGCCGGGTGCATATCCTGCTTGACCGCTGCCTCTACGGTTTGGTTGCCACGGGCACCACGCGTATTAGCGCTGGGTTAGTGGACACCGCCGCGAAGGAACTGAGCTTAGTGCTAGCCCCCAAGCGCCGCGCTTACCGCTCGCTGGTGATGGGAAGCGTGCTGGTGATGGGTGGCGTTGCGGGGGCTGTGGGGCTGGCGGCGGTGGCCGGTTACCCACTTGACCTGCTCTCGACTCCCTCAACGCCAATAGTGGAAGTACCGCCGCAGCAGGCGGGCATAGACCTGCAAGCGGAGCCTCAAAAAGCTGTTCCTCAGCCTCAGTCTCAGTCTCAGCAACAAGCAACACCTCAAGAGGCGGTGGTGCAAGCAGTGGTGTCTCAAGAGGCTTCTCAAGAAGCAACTCAAAACGTACATCAAGAGGCTGCCTCAACTACAGAGCAGCAAGAAGCTGTTCAGGTCGTCGACTTTGCATGGCAGGCCTTTACAGCCACCTATACGCCTCTGCCCCCGGTGGAGGCTCCTCCGCAGCATTGGGCGGATGTGGTTGAGTGGCTGCCAGCACGGAGCGAGGAGCAACCCTGGGTACCGGTGCTGCTGCCGAGCGAATGGGAGCAGGGATGTAATGACCAGCCGCTTTACCCGCTAAGTGATGGGCGGCTAGCACTGTTTCAATCAGTACTACCCGTGGCGCCCCAACCTTTTGGTGAAGAGGGAGAGCCGTTATTTGCCTTGCAGCTGGCGCTGGTCGAGCGCTTGCTGTTAGCGCCTGAGGCGGTGGATGGTGTGATGGGGCCACGCACGGCGAATGCACTAGCTCAGTTTCAGAAGCAGAGCGGCCTGCTAGCGAGCGGCCAGCCGGATGCGGAAACCTCCTATCTGCTGAGCTGCCTGGGTGAGGGTGGTTTATGAGCGAAGCTGCCTTTCGCTACGTGTTCTATCGGGTGGTGTCGAACCAAGGCCGCGTGCGTGCCGGGTTGTCGAAACTGCCGGTGACCGATTACAGCAATGCTCACCCGTTAGTAGAGCGCCGTGAACAAGCCGTGGTGCTGCAGCTCTATGTGCTACCGGCGCTGATGCTGCCGCTGCTAGACGGCTTGGCTCTTTTTATGCGCCGTAGTATCCCTATCGCGTTGCTGGCGGAGTTTCTGCATAGCCTGGGGCTGATGTTGCGCAGTGGCCTGCCGGTCGATATGGCACTGAAAGATTTGCGTGATGATGCTAAACATCCGGCGCTCAAGGCGCTGACAGCAGACCTACTGAGTGGCGTTAGGGCTGGTAATACGCTCTCTTCAAGGCTCTCATTTTACCCACACTTGGTACCAGCCACCGTTCGGCACCTTGTCGATATTGGTGAGCGCTCGGGCAACCTCGACCGTGTGCTAATGGATGCCTCCGAACATCTGGGACGTATTACCGCCCTGCGCCGGGATGTCTCACGCGCTTTGATCTATCCATTTTTCGTCGTACTCACCATCGTGATAGCGGCACTGTTCTGGGTGTACTACGTACTGCCTGATCTGGCCAATATGTTTCGCCAGATGGGAGCCCATCTTCCCCCGTTGACCCAGAGTGTACTGAGCGCTGTGCACTGGATGCGTGAGCTGCTGGCGGCTTATGGCTACTGGGTGTTAGCAGCTGTTGTGGTGTTACCGATGCTATTGAGCCGGAGCCAGCGGGTTAGGGGCGGGTTTTATTGGCTGGCTTACCACCTTCCGATTAGCCGCACGCTGGTGCGCACGTCCGCCATGGCATTTATCAGCGAATACTTGGCGCTGCTAGTAGCGGCGGGCATCAATCTATTGGATGGACTAGCTATTTTGGAGGCGGCAACCCGCAATGAGGTGTATCGCGATGCGATTCGCCAGGCCCGACAAGGAGTAATGCGCGGTAATACGCTGGCAAGTGGTCTGGAGCGCAGCGGTGTGTTTTCACCGCTGATGATTCGTTTGATCAATGTGGGAGAGCAGAGCGGCAACCTGGATGGCCAGTTGCGTACGTTAGCCGACGAGTACCGGCGGCGGCTTAACCATCTAGTTGCCACCCTTGCCGAGGTCATCAAACCCGCCGTACTGCTTTTGGCTGGCGCGCTGTTCATCTTCGTCGTGGTGGTGTTTTTGCTGCCGGTATACGACCTCATTGCGCAAAGCACACAGCTTCGCTGAATAGGATTCGTGATGCCCCAATTTTCAATGGCTCAAACACGTCATTGCCGCGGCTTTTCGCTGCTGGAGTTACTTGCCTTACTGGCGCTGCTCACAGGGCTGGTGTCGGCACTGCTTTACAAAACCCTTGATGTCAGTGTTCAAGTAACGCAGCAAAATACAGAGACAGCGCTGGCAGCAGCCGATGAACAGTTACGCCAGTTCGCCGCTTGGAATGGGCGGTTGCCCTGCCCTGATACTACTGGGAATGGGATTGAAAATTGTAGTGGGGGGGCGCAAAAAGGGAACTTACCCTACCGCACCCTAGGGCTGGCTTCAGTGGGTTATACGGTGGGGGAGCAGGGGAGTCGTGCGATGATTTACGGGGTCTACCGTAATGAGGTCGCAGACGCCGATTTGGCAGTAACTGCCGAGCGCTTCAAACCCACCAATGCCGATGCAACGGCGTATGACTTGGGCAATGAGAATACGCTCGATTTCTGTTCAGCGTTGGAAGACGCCTCAGAGTTGGCGCAGAACGATAACTATCTGCACATTAGTTACACCAACGACACAGCGGTAGCTATGGCCTACATGCTGGCCAGCCCGGGAGCCTCTAATGCTGATGGCGATATTAATGACGATCGCTACGATGGGCTGAACAGCACGAGCAGCACCGGCTTCAATGCCCCGCAAACGCCGGTTTCCGCAAACTACGACGATATTACCCAAGGGCGCGGCCTCGCCGAGCTTTACGAACTGTTGCACTGTGAAATAAGCCAGCGCTCGTTAAACCTGTCGGCCAACGCGATTGCGCTGGAAGAGGAGAACATCGCTTTTGCTGAGTCTAACCAGGAGAGTGCAGACCAGGGGGTATTAATGAATGCCGTGGGTAGTGCGTTGACCGCGTGGTCTATGGGGCAGGCGGTGGCTGGGTTGAGTGGTGCTATTGAGGTTCAGACGATTTCGACCGGTTTGTTAGCAACGGCCACTGCCACCTGCGCGGTACCGCCCTTTGCTGGCTGTGCGCTGGTGCCTGTTTATACGACGGCCGTCTCTGCCGCTGGCAGTGGTGTTACCTTGTCAGGTATTGCGGTTGGTCTTTCTGGCACTGCCTTGGGTTTACAAATTACCTCTACAGCGCTGTATGACACCATCGCTGATAAGGCGGGAGTACCAGACACTTTTGAAGGTGAGCTGGGGATTACTCAGGACAACGTCAATGATGCACAGGATAAATATGACCAGGCTAATGTGGCTGCTCAGGAGGCTGAAAGCACCTATCAAAATGAATTAGCACAGTACGAATCAGGGCCAAAGGCAGCTGCTGTTGTCAGCAATAATAAGCTAGAAGACGAGATTCGTAAGTTGTCAGGTGATAGCCAAGACAACGCATTTGATGACCTTTACGGGTTCCCGCGTCCAGAAGATCTAGACCCGGAAGATCCACCAGACGAGGCCGATGTCATTATCGGGGTTGAGCCCGCTATTGATGCTTGGATTAGTGCTGTCGCGTCGGCGGCGAATATGACAGACCTAGGGGTGATTAAGGAAATTGCTGTTGATGATGATGGGAATCCGATTTTCGATGATGATGGGAATCCGGTTATCGAAGAAAAACCTATTACTGATGACGAAGGTAATAAGGTTGATTTGGCTGCCGACGCAGAGGCGGCTGAATTGTCTGCTAATGATCGTATCGCTGAGGTTAGCCAGAGTTTTGGAGCAACGTGTGATAGCGCACCTTGCCCACTGGTGACCGCATTTAATGAGCATGTCGAGGCCTACACGGCGGAGCGAGAAGCCTGGTATGCAGTAGAGGCTCTACGTGCAAAGGCCGACGCGGCGCGTACTGAGGCCGAAGGTGCCTATGACGCCTACGGTGCGCTCAACTGTGCCTTTAATTCCAATAGTGATTATGACACTAAGACCAATAGCTGTACTGCTGGTGCGCCCGGCAGCAGTGCAGGGAGCGCTGATCAAGATTTCTGTGATGCTTCAAGCGACGCTTACGATGAGGACTCCTGTGCGGCGTGGCAAGATGCTCAAAATTCCAACCCTGTATGTGAAGAAGGCGGTGAGTACTATGACGCTGACGTATGTGCCGCTGTGGGAGAAAGGGCCGAGAAGATAACGATGTTCAGCGGTATGGATAACTTGGTGCAGCAACTGGATAGCAAAGGAACCGTACGATGAGTACGCAGCGCCAGACTGGGTTCAGCCTATTGGAAATGACTCTTTCCTTTGCTGTGTTGGGGTTCTTGTTCGCCATGGCTCCTATGGCTTTAAACGTGTTGGGTAGCGCTCAAAGCGCTGCCCCTGCTCTTGACCGTGTCAAGTTGGCCGTGAATGCGACCGTGGGCTTTGTCGTACAGCATGATCGTTTGCCTTGCCCAGATTCCGACGGTAATGGCTTCGAGGATTGTGATGTCCGCAGCGGGCGTTTTCCCTATCGTACCGTTGGCCTTGGCCAGCCATTGATCAATGAAAGTGGCTTTCCGTTTCACTATGCGGCTTATCAGCACACTAACGCCAACTTGGTAGCGCTGCAGGTCAGCTATGAACCCTTATTGTTGAACGGCGCTAATTCACAGCAGAAAAACGCGTTAGATTTTTGCCAAGGGCTCAGGCTTGGTGTATCCGGTGGTTTACAGGCTACCGAACCCCATGTGCAGTCGCATACGGGTGAGCGTGGCATCAATCCAGCTTTTCTGCTTGTTGATCCTGGCCCGCTTGATGCCGACCGGGACGGGCGACCATTTGATGGCCTAAACGCGACCGGGCTGGAGTATGAGTCGGCGGGGCGCGGCCAAAGCGATGAATACGACGACCGTGTAATTGCTATGAGTTTTGCCGAACTTGCCACCCGGCTCGACTGCCCAGCCATCCTTGCACGTGTAAGCGCGGCGACCCGTGAGGCTAACGCGGCCTACGATGCTTGGCGTGCTTATGAGTTCTACTTGACGTTTCGCATATTTGGTGAAGAAGTCCGCGAAACCAATCTGGAAATCGCCGAACTTAAGCGTTTGATTGCGGAATTCAACTCAGCGGGAAGCATCGCAATGGGCCTTAACGACATTGCCACAGGGTTGGCCAGTGCCACCGGGGCAAGTGGGGTGGCGGTTGCAGCCATTAATGCGGCAGCGGCGACATTTATGATAGTAGAAGAGCTAAGTAGCACGGCAGAAGAGGTTGAGGAGAAAACAGAGGAGTTGGCCACAGCCGTGGAACAACGAGAAGCGGCAGAGGTGGCTCGCGATGATGCCAAGGCGTACCGAGACCAGACAGCTCAACTGGCACTAGACCGAGATGCGAAGGGGTGGTTCCAATGAATGTAGGGCGCAGGCAGCAGGGTATGACTCTGATTGAGCTTTCCCTGATGCTGATAGTTTTGGGGCTCATAACTGCTGTCATGGTGTCGTTGGTGCCCTCAATGACACGTCTAGCCAGTGTGGAATCAGCCATTAATGACGTCAGCGATACACAGAATGCTATCGCTGGCTTTGCTCTTACCACCGGCCGACTGCCCTGTGCCGATGCTAATCAGGATGGTGTGGAAGATTGTCCGGCGGTAGCTGGCGGCTTCCCTTATTTGACCGTAGGGATCGGCGCCCCTCTGCGCAACGCTTACGGCTACGACTACCGCTATGTTGTTTATGCTCGCCGCGATAATACGCCAATGAATGATGCTGAGCTGACGAAAGCGAGCGACCGTTGGCAGCCTACGCTGGTTTCAGGATTGCCCCCGGTTGCGGAACTGACTGCTATGGAAAGCATAACACCAACGGACCTCTGTCGCGCGCTTGGTGTGGCGCAGGCGAGTACTGTCAATGACCAATCTTTATCGCTGGAATATCTAGCTGCAAGTGAAGTGGTGGCCTATGTGCTGGTGAACCCTGGGCAGGCGGATCGTAACGGTAATGGCTCACTGTTTGACGGAGTGAACACTGACGGACTTAGCGTTGAGCACCCGCTTCGCCGTAGCAGCCGTGATTATGACGATAGTGTTAGCGTGGTGCGCTTTAACCAGCTGTGGGAGCAATTAGGGTGTTCGGCACAACTGGCTACGGCAGGGCACGCGCACCCTAACGTTCAGTCCATGTTGGCGATGTTCCGACAGACCATTCGTGATTATCGCGCTCAGCTAGCGTTGGTCGAAGAGATGGCATTTGCCGATAACTTTCAAACAGGCGCTTCTATTGCTTCGGCATCAGCCTCGGTGGCCGCCGCCGCTGCCATCGCACCTACCGCGACAGCATCAGCCATTAATACTGCAGGTGCTACTGCGGCCGCAGTGGGGGCATCCGTTGGTGCGATTAGCGGCAACACTGCCTTGGTAGGTACGGCGACAGCTGCACAGCTCGTGGCTATCGATAATTTAAATAAAGTGCGCGACCAGTTGGATGAGCTGGACTTACTTATTAAGGACTTGGACGAGTTACATGACAGCGTTGATGACAATGTTGTTGCCGCCGATAACGATGCGCTTTCTGCCCGATAATGGTTGCTAGAGACTTTTATGACGAAAATCACCTTGACTCGCCAACGCGGTTTTACATTGTTGGAAATGTCCATGGCCTTGATTGTGGTGGCGCTGATCATCAGTGCTGTGACCTTGGGCAGTAACTTGCAGCGCAATACCGTCTACCAGCATATGGCGACCAGCTTTGTGCGGGGTTGGCAGTTGGCATTTCTTAGCCATGTAGACCGTGTGGGCGTTGCGCCTGGCGATAATCAAACAACACCGACCGGTAAGGTGAATGGTGCAGATGATAGCGAGTTGTGTAATCTGGATTTGCGCAATGCCATGTACGCGGCAGGTGTGACGATGCCCCAGGGGCGCTCGGAAGGCTTCGAGACCCACTACGGCTATTTGGATAGTAATGGCAACCCCCAAGATGTCAGCGCTTGTTTTCTCAATACCGAGTGGAGCGTGCCGGGCAGTAGTGCGGGGAGCTATGTAGTACAACGCAAGAATGTGTTGGTATTAGAGGGTTTGACGCCAGACTTAGCGCGTATGCTGGATAGCCTAGTGGACGGCAATGCCGATGCACGGTTTGGTAGCTTTCGTGAGGAGAGTCAGGCGGCGCTTACAACCACTAGCAGTGAGGAGTGGAGCCTGGAAAGCGGAGTGGCTTATGGTAGTGCCACTGCCACTAATCTCGACGAATCCCAGATAGCTACATTAACGGCTTACTATTTGATGGATCGATGATGGATATAGTCGCTTCTGGCCCCCAGCGAACGGATGCCCCAGAGCTAGGCGATACCCTTTTACGCCTGGGCATTCTTGAGCCTATTCAGCTGGCTTATGCGCGGCAAAAACAGGCTGTGACCGGTGAATCGCTCAATCAGATACTGGTTCGCCTGGGCCTGGTGGCCGACAGCGATTTGGCGCGTGTGCTCGCTGAGTATCACGGCTTGCCTTATATCAGCCAGGAGGAGTGCCCTACCCCAGACCCGGAAGTGCTGCAGTTATTTACCCGAGAGGCGTGCTTAGCTCACGGCGTGTTGCCGCTGCGTATTGTGGCAGGGCAGCTAGAAGCCGTGTTGGGTAATGCTGACCCTGAGCGCGCCGCGAGCTTAATTCAGCGCCGTACTGGCTTAACGCCCAACCTGAGGCAGGGCGACTTTGTCGCCGTGGCGCGGCGTATTGAGTCAGCCTATTCACTGCGGCAGCGTTCAGCGCTCTCTGCTTTCGAGCGTGAATATCGCCAGCTGCGCCAGGATACGCAGGGCTCATTTCCCATTGATGAGTTGATCAATCAACTACTGGTGTTGGCGGTAAGCGAGCGGGCAACGGATATTCATTTGCAGCCAGAGCCGCAGTCATTGCATATGGCGTTTCGTATTGATGGCGTACTGGTCCCGATTATGGCGCTTGACCGGGAGCTAATGCGGCTGGTGTCGGCGATTAAGGTTATTTCGGCAATGGATATCTCGGACAACCTAAGGCCCCAGGATGGTCGCTTCTCGGCCACCCTGGATAATCAGGCCTATGATGTCCGTGTTTCCACTAGCATCACGCCTCAGGGGGAGAGCGTTGTTCTGCGCCTGTTACCCAAGGGGGTGTCGGTAGCCGGGCTAGAAGAGTTGGGGTTTGCACCGGAGCATCTTGAGTGTCTCCAAGGCCTTTTTCAGCAGCCGCACGGTATTTTCCTGATGACCGGGCCTACTGGTTCGGGTAAAACGACCACTCTACATGCTGGGCTACGGCCGCTGGGGATGACGGGCAAAAGTATCCTGACCGTGGAAGACCCGATTGAGTATGAGCTGCCGGTGGCCTCGCAAACCCAGGTAAACCGCAAGGCGAATTATACCTTTGATACTGCGATTCGCCACTTTCTGCGCCATGACCCGGATATTATGTTGGTAGGTGAAATTCGTGACGGGGAAACGGCAGAAGCTGCGATCCGAGCGGCGGAAACCGGGCATTTGGTGCTCTCTACGCTGCATGTGAATAGTGTTTCTGGCGTAGTTGGCCGTTTGATGGCGCTTGGGATTACCCCGCAGGCCTTGGCTGAAACGCTTATTGGCTGTATCAATCAGCGCTTGGCGCGCTGTCTATGCTCGCACTGTAAGGAGCCGGTGGCGACGCCGGAGCATATCCCGTCAGGGTTTGAGTCTCTGTTGGGGGAGGTTCAGCACTTTCGAGCGGTGGGGTGCGAGCATTGCCGACAGACTGGTTACCATGGGCGGGTACCTGTCTATGAAATGCTGATTGTTGATGCGCCATTGGCGCGCTGGGTGGAGGAAAGAGGAATGCGTGCCGAGCTGGCAGGGCTGCTCACGCCCGGTAACCATGTCTCTATCTGGGAGACAGGCGCACGCCTTGTGCGCGAGGGGCTGACAACGGTTGATGAGCTGATGCGCGTTTTGGGTAGCCGGGATGTGCTCGTTCCAGCTATGCGCTCGTTATGATTCCACGACAAAGGCGATGCCTTTGCCAAATACGGAGCGCAGGGGCAACGTCATGCCCTGTTTTCGGGCTTTTTGCCGTAGGCGGCTGAGGATAACGTCAATACGATGGACATCAGGCTCCTCGGCATAGTCAAACAGCAGGTCGTGGAGTACCCAGCGGTCAAATATTTGGTTGGAAGACTCCACCAGTACTTTGAGTAAGTCGAACTCCTTTGGCGTTAGCTTTATAGCAGTCTCGTCGGGAGCCACCAATTGAGAGGATGCAGCTTCAAGATACCAAGCGCCCGTTTGATTAGGTTGGCAGGTGGGCGTAGGGCTAACGTTTTGGGTGGTTTGCAGCCGTTGGCCAAGCTGTATCAGCGCATCGCTTAGTTGAACAAAGTTGATAGGCTTTACTAAGAAAAGGTCGGCCCCCAGGTCAAGGCCGCGTAACCGTTCTTGCTTTTCACCGCGAGCGGTGATGATAACCAGCCCGTAGTGGGATAGTTGACGCAGGTGCTTGACGACGCTGAAACCATCCTCTTCTGGCAGCCCCAGGTCTATCAGCACAATATCGACAGGGTGAAAATGCAGCTTTTTCCAAAAGGCTTCAGCGCTGGGGACGCCCCACACAGGAAACCCTTTGTGCTGCAGGTAGAACTCTACTTCTTCTCGTAGGTCTTCATTATCCTCAATAATCGCGATGCTTGGAGTGGTGAGGTTTTTCATTAAGCTTCCTGACTATTCTTTGGTTGTACAGGCAGTGTAAAGATAAACCGACAGCCAGACGAGGTATTCTCTGCTAGCGTTAATTCCCCTCCGTGGGCTCGTACAATTTGACGGCTTACGTGGAGCCCTAGACCGACGCCACGTGATGAATCATTCGGGACTGCTCGGCGGTAACGCTCAAAGATCATGCCCGCTCGGTCAGGAGGAATTCCTGTGCCTTGGTCGCGTATACTGATCGCCCAATGATCCTGTTGACGCGATAAATCAATATGGATAGTGCCGCCGGGTGAGTACTTGACGGCATTATCAATGACGTTAGAGAGTGCAATACGCATTAAGGCCGAGTCAATCGCAAGCGTGCTTGCCGTTTCTGCATCAGGGTGTGTGCGTGCGTTGATCGCCTGCTTTTCCTGTGTCAGTTTCCAGCTATGATGGTCCGATAGAGGAATCAAAGAAGCCGCCGAGGTAATCAGTGCTAGCAGCGAGTGTGGGTGGCGCTCAATACTCAGCTGGCTTGCTGACAGTCGAGCATCAGCGAGGCAGTTGTCGGTTAGCTGGACAAGCCGCTCTGTGGCCCGTTCGATTTTTTCATAACGCCGGGTTACCTGATGGTTGATGCCAGAGCTGACTTGGCGAAGGTTGGCCAAACTGGCGGTAATAATGGCTAACGGCGTGCGGAATTCATGGGCGACTATCCCCATAAATTGACGTTGATGCGCCCTGGCTTCTCTCTCAAAGTGTAACTCTTCAGCCATTTTTTTCTTATTAAGCGCTTCGATACGCTGTCTATACACTTGGAAAACGACTGTTCCAACCACTAAAAGCATATTGATAATAAGGCCGTATTGCCATATTACATAGATGGATGAGTGGTAAGGCAGCCAGTGAAGCATCGACATAAGCCCGGAGAGGCTAACCAGCATAAGTAATAGCGGGCTAATTCCTAGAATTAAATTTGCAAGTTGAAATTTTTCTTTCCACCAGATGTAGAGACAAGCAATCAGGAAGATAATGCCAGTGAAAAGGTAGATGATAGCCTGTAAATAAATGGCTTTTTGATAAAGGTTTAACGGTACGCAAATTATCAGCAAGAGGGTGAACAATGCCGTGCCGGCCATTAGCTTGTGAGCCCAAGGGTTTTTCTCCTTAAACTGCATAACCTCAGTGCTCATCCATGATAGGGCGGCATAAGAGGTTAAAGTAAATATACTGGTCAAATAATGCTGTAATGTCAGGCCGATTCCAGGTACTACCCAGGCCACATAACCTTGAACACAAGCAACTAGCCCATAACCACTGGATACCGCAGTAATAGACCAAAGCCTTTTGCTGCGTAGTAGGGCCGCTAATGTTAAGGCTAACAGGCTGGCAATAGCGGCAATACCCAAGTAAAAGGCCCAAAAGCTAGTGGTACGTGCTGCATGTTGCAAGAAGAGATGTGGCTCCCAGAGTTCTAAGTCTAGTAACAGAGCGCTAGTAGTAGCAGCCCGCAACATCACCTCATAGCCCTTAACGCTATCTGGCGGCGGGGGGAGCCTAAACACCGGAAAGCGATAGTCAATATCGCCTCTTTTACCTTCCCAAGTGTCTCCGGTGCGCTTTTCTACCCAGGGCTCTTGGCTGCCTTCTGGTCGATAAAAGAAACGGATGTCATCAATAAAATTTGGGGCTAGAACAAGCCAACGCTCATTACCCGCAAAAAAATGAGCAGGTAGTTTAAAGTGTAGCCAGTGTGGTATGTGGGTATAGCCACGTGAGAAGATCGCGGTATGTGTTTCTTCTCTGTGGCTTAGCTGTGCATACGCTTGATCCAGCGTTTGTTGCTGGGAATTATCTGGCATCACGGCATAGGGTATATCTTTTCCTAATGCCAGAGGAGAGGCGAAGGCATTAATGGGAAGTAATAAAGTAAGCGCTAGAAGTAGCCACCGTATTGCCTGACGTGGAGACAATAATTTTGTGAACAGGTTGGTCAAAGGGAGGATCCACATTCTGTCTGCTACTTTTAGTGCTGTAGAAAATGAGTGCTGATTTTTAGCAGCTACTAGTAAGCAATGATTTGCAACATGGGGCATATTATTAAAAGGGAAAATGATAGCCCCATGTTTTGGAGTCAGCTTGTTTTGTCAGGTGCATCGGCCGCAGAAGCAGGCGCTACAACCGCAACGGTTTTTTGCTCCCGCGTCCATTTACCCGCTTTTTTATCAATGTACTGAAAGTGCTCGTTGGTAAAGCTGCCCTGGTTACAGGCGTGGCGGTAAGACACGGTAGGCACGTTGGCGTGGGTTAGCCACTGGATAAATACCCCAGGCCCGGTAATGTCGAACACATTAGTCAACTCATTCTGCTTGATATTGACGCTAATTTGCTCAATGAGCAGCGCCAGATTAGGGTTGTTGGGTTTGCTGGCAATAAAGTAGTTACTTAGCTCGCCCTTACGGGTCGTAACATAAAGCTCGTCAATATCGTTAGGTATCACGCTGCCAAGTGGCCAAATGGCGTGGGCATCGATATCCAGGTAGACCCCGCCATGCTTTTGCAGTACCAGCAAGCGCCAAAAATCCGCTTGGGCGGCACCAATTTGCAGCCGGGAGTACTGCTGATTAATATCTTTGTTGTAGTGTTCGGCAATAAATGCTTTTCGGGCTTCGGTAATCATAAACCGATACTCAAAGCGCGGGGCCATCAGGCGGTTGAACAGGTAGTTGAGATAAACCGGCAGGGTGACTTTATTGGTAAAGTTGGTTTGCCAAATAATACGTGGAACTACCGAATCATTTTTAGGCGCTAACCAGGGCGCGGCGCGCTCTGGCAGCGTGAAGCGCTTGTTGGGAACAATAGCGTGAAAGACATAGCTCAGTAACTTGGTAATGTTAGCAAATAGCTTAATAAAACGGCTAACAACCACTATCAGCGTTTTGTTGGTGGCAGGCCTTGTAGGCATGAGAATCCTTTTAAATCAGTTCCGTGCGTAACGGTTAAGCGAAGGGGCGTTACCAGCCTCCTTGGCCTTCCAGTAGGCTGCGCATGTTATTGTCGAGCGGTAGCTGGAAATCTGCGCTACCCAATACCATGGCATCGCCAGCGCGAACTACCCGTGCGCTCACATAGAGGTAATCCTGCCCTTGGGCATAAGTTCCCATCAAAATCGAGCGGGCGTTGTGCTGGGCGCTAAGACGTTGAACCTGGCGGGAGAGAATAAGTTCACCCACGCTCTCTTCAATAAACATGCTGTCACGCATTTTGACTTCGCGAACCTGCATGCCTTGCTGTGCCAAAGCGGACGCCATGATCTCCGAGCTAATACGGCCAAAAGTAGAGGATTGGCTTAGGTTATCGATGCTGACAAAGGTAGCGGCAATCATGGGGCTGTAGCGGGTCAGGTCTGGGTTGTTCGCCACCATCTGCTGCGCTGCCTGATGGGCAAGCTGAGAAAGATCAGGTTTAGGCTCTTCCGGTTGGGCATTATTACCTAGCGTCGAGCAGCCCGTTAGCACCAGCATAGCGAACAGCAGCATCATTACGCGAATAGGAGCGCTCAGAGATCGTAAAGACATAAACATTACCAGGTGTCGGTGATAGAAACTGTGGGTGTGGTGGGCGCTTGGGGAACCCGGTGCGGCGCGTAGTGACGGCGGTCACCTGCATTAATGTAATAGATATTGGAGGAGGAGTAGAGGATTCGTTCGCCGTCTAAAATTTGGGTGGTAATAATCACTTCTTCATTGCCGGTATGCGTCCAGCTGCCGCTGGTAATATCGGCAGCAATCGCGCCAGGGATAAGGCCCAGGGCTGGCTCGCTCCACTGATTATAAGGAATGGTGGCCACAGCAATGCCAGCGGTTAAGGCTGTGAATGCGCCCACGGGCGGGCGTATAAAGCCACGATCTCTATGCGTCACAACTTCAACACCGACATGAATGTTGGCGGTATTCGCTGTGGGAACGGTCATCAATGTCGCGCCGCGTGATACTAGCTCGCTGGTGAGCAAAGTACGAAAGCCCCGACCAAACTCGCCGCCACTATAGGCAGAGGCGCTGCTTTCTTCTGCGGGGGTGATGTAAAAATCACGAAAACGCACGCGTTCGCGCTGTAGGATTTGGGTAGCTTCATGGCGTGCGAGTACATCCCAGTGATGGGCCGCCTGCATGCGCTGCTGTTCCGTGTAAGGGTAAGTAGTGGCGATAGGTGCCTGTGATGTGTTGGCATAAAAACAACCACTCAGCATCAGGCTGGCCATTCCCAGGCCAACGGGGCGTAAAAAGTGGACAATGGGGAATGACGTGGGAAGAATGCGCACCTGATAGTTCCTTATCGCTACTAAACAGCTATTTGATAGACTAGTTTGCCATGCTTAGCTTAGATCGGCCACGAGGTTAGAAACTTGAATGAGTGATAACACCCATGCTTGAAGACCACCGCAGCGGCCCACGCCATGATTCGCTGTTGTCTGCGTACCCCGAAGACGAGAGCAATAGCGGCTGGATGATTAGCTACATCGACATTATGACGCTGTTGGTGGCACTGTTTGTGATTATTATCGCCGCAGCTGGGGTGACAAGCCCGGAGTGGTCATCTGCGGATAACCAGGTTGAGCCTGATAACCTCATTGCGCCACCGCTGGAAGTGCCGCTGCCAGATGTGTTGGATGAATTTCGTTCACAACGTAGCCCGATGTTGGCATCTGCCCCTGGAACGCTAAATCCGATGGCGATTAGTGCCGCGCTGGGTGTGGCGGGTTTACCCACCCGTTCTGTCTCCACCTTTAGCGTGCCGCCGCTATTAGCACTCCCTGAGCCAGCAGAGCTAACGCCGGCCGATGAGCTACCGTTCGTTAAGACGCTGTCTGAACGCCTGATACCGATACTTCCTACTCCTTTGGTGCGCGTAGAAGAAGAGGTGGCCGCTTCGCCCATGGCAGATTATATGGTGCTGCTGACGGATCGCCCCCCGGTTAATGTTCAGGAAATCAGCGATGAGGCCATCAGCAGCGCCCTAGCGCTGGACACAAGCCTGCCTGAGCGCGTTGAAACGTCCGCGTATCTGCCAAATTTAGAGGGCGTAGAGGTCTCCCGTGTGGCGGAGGGTATTAGCTTGCGGGTGCAAGATAGGCTGCTGTTCCCTTCTGCTATGGCGGAGCTTACCGAAGGCGGCTCATCGTTGGTGGGTAGCCTGCTGGAAACCATTCAGCGCTACGATGGTGAAGTATGGGTAGAGGGGCACTCCGATAGCCAAACCATTAACACGCCGGAGTTTTCATCTAACTGGGCGCTTTCAAGCGCCCGTGCTATCGCCATTGTAGAAGCCTTGGAGGAGGCGGGTGTGGCCTCTGAGCGTTTACGGGCAGTGGGCCTAGCGGCGACCCAGCCGTTAGAAGATAACAGCACGGCAGAAGGGCGTGCCCGTAACCGCCGGGTGGAAGTGGTCATCCATGTGGAGTAGGGCGCACTAGCCAAAGGGTAAGCACAATAAAAAAGCCCGCCGGGGGTGGCGGGCATTAAAGGGCTTGGCTCACTGCAGCCCACTGACATCAGGTGAGGGGGTGTACATGAATGTCAGTGAGTACAATATGAGTATAGCTATTTATGAGATTTTGCCAAGCGCTTGTGCAATTTTTTGTAGGCTTTTAGGCCGATATCTTAAATGAAAAAATTAGTTCACCATTTTTGCACCTATTTGGTGCTTTTCTGATGCGCTTTTTTGGTGCTCAAGCCTTCAGCGCCCTTTCTTTGATTTTAAGTATTTGATTTATATTAGATGAACTTCATTGGCATATATTCTGCTTTATTGCTTATCTGAAAGAGACGCCTGCGTAACGGCTTTTAAGATTGCAATAAGGTGGTGCCATGACCGAACAGACTCGCACTGCACATACTCAGACCGAGTTGCCTGATATAGCGCTGTCGCCCGGTAGTGCTGACCCAGCGCTTCAACCGCGCTTGGTGGTCACTGACCTAGACGGTTCCTTGCTAGACCACCACAGCTATGACTTCTCACCGGCATCGCCTTGGCTAGCGCGCCTAAAACAGCTGGGCGTGCCCGTTATACCGGTCACTAGTAAAACCCGTGCCGAACTTATTTCCCTGCGTGAAGCGCTAGGCCTGACGGCTACCCCATTTGTGGCGGAAAACGGCGCTGTGATTGGCCTGCCACCGGGCTGGTGTCACGCACGGCTAGACCGCCCAGGTAGTGGCCTGGATGGCGTGGTGGTTAAACACACTGGAGTAGATGTGGGCTTTATCCGGGCACGGCTTAACGTCTGGCGCAAACGCCTGGGAGTTCGTTTTACCCGTATGAGTGAGCTGGATATTGCCCAAGTCATGGCGCTTACCGGTTTAGATGAACCCCGTGCCAAGGCTGCCCGAAAGCGTGAAGGCAGCGAGCCGCTTATCTGGGAAGACGACGAGGCCGCGCTGGCAAACTTTCGCTTAGCGCTTGAGGGCGATGGGTTGACGCTGACGCAAGGCGGGCGCTTTTGGCACGTAATGGGTAAGGCCTCGGATAAAGGCAGTGCCGTTGACTGGCTTGTTAAACGATTTACCGCTTTACGGGGTCGTGCGCCGCTCTCATTAGGGCTAGGCGATGGCCCCAATGATATTTCCATGCTCGATGCCGTCGATCAGGCCGTCGTGATTAAAGGCTGCCACGACTTAACCGTCACACCCACGAACACAGCACTTTATCGCACTAAAGAAACTGGACCAACGGGCTGGGCCGAGGGGGTGGCCCACTGGTGGGGGCGAGACGACCGCCGACTAGCGGCGGTACTCAGCCAACAACCAGAAACGGCCTAACCCAAAAGGGGATCAGCGAATGAGTGACTTTCATCAAAATGGCGTTATCACCGATTTTCATAACCTAACTCGCCGCCCGGTAGAGGCACTGGAGCAGGAGCTGAGTCAGTTTGCTAAGCGTCGCCCGATGGGGTTGATACTACCGTCGCTGTTTTCCGAGCTAGAGGGTCCGGCGCTTTCTGCCATCGTGGATGAGTTAGTGAAGGTGCCTTACCTCAACGAGATTGTAATTGGCCTGGACCGCGCCGACCGTGAGCAATTCTTGTACGCCCGGGAGTTTTTCTCTCGCTTGCCCCAGCATACGCGCATTCTATGGAACGACGGGCCACGCCTACGCGAGTTAGACGCCGAGCTGGAAAGCCACGGTCTGGGAGCGTTAGAGCCAGGCAAAGGGCGCAATGTGTGGTACTGCGCAGGTTACGTGCTGGCGTCTGGGCGTTCGTCGGTGGTGGGATTACACGACTGCGATATCTTGACCTACGACCGCAGCCTGTTGGCTCGGCTCATGTACCCCGTGGCTCATCCACGTTTTAACTACAGCTTCTGTAAGGGCTACTACCCGCGCATCGCGGAAGGAAAACTGAACGGCCGCGTTTCTCGATTGATGGTGACGCCGCTGCTGCGGGCACTAAAAACGGTATGCGGGCCGCTACCCTATTTGGACTACTTAGATAGCTTCCGCTACCCGCTCTCTGGGGAGTTTGCAATGCGCAGCGATGTGCTGGAAGGCATCCGTATTCCTGCCGACTGGGGGCTGGAAATTGGCGTACTCTCTGAGCTGCAGCGCAACTACTCCCACCGCCAGCTATGTCAGGTCGATATTGCCGATGCTTACGACCACAAGCATCAGCCCGTTAGCGAAGATGACGCCAATGCAGGCCTTAACCGCATGAGCCTGGATATCGCTAAAGCGCTGTATCGCAAGCTGGCCACCCAAGGCGTGAGCTTTAGCAGTGAAGACTTCCGCACGCTAAAAGCCACGTACTATCGTTTAGCACTCGATTTGATCGAAGCCTACGACCACGACGCCACCATGAACGGCCTGAGTTTAGACCGTCACTGTGAAGAGCAGGCGGTGGAGTTATTTGCCAGCAACCTGCTGGAAGCGGGCAACCTGTTTTTGGATAACCCCCGCGAACGGCCATTTATTCCTAGCTGGAACCGCGTTCAGGCCGCTGTACCCGACATACTGGCGCGGATGCATGAGGCGGTAGAGTTGGATAACCAAGGGAAGGTGTAACGATAGGCATCAGCGTAAGTTGCCTCAGTTTCTCGAAACCGCTGCACGGTGAGCTGCAGCGGTTTTTTTATACCTGTCTGTAATGCAAACCCTTTCTATCCACTGCTTAGAGGGGGCGCGGATTCTGACGATCTAATAAACATAAAGTAGAAACAAAGGTACTGTAATTATAAATTGATATAAATATATAACCATTATTGCGCTACACTCACTGTATAGATCCACTGATAGCAGTCCATCCTCACCATCCTCAGGAGGCTCCAGAATGCAGCGCCCTATCGTTACCCACTTCTTTGATGAGCCAACCAATACGTTCAGCTATGTGGTGCAAGACCCTGATAGCAGCGCGTGCGCCATTATCGACTCTGTTCTGGACTTTGATTACGCGGCAGGGCGCACTGATGTTCGTTCAGCTAATCAAATTATAGCGTTTGTCCGTGAAAAGCGGCTGGAAGTGGCTTGGATATTGGAAACCCATGTCCACGCCGACCACCTCTCCGCAGCGCCGTATCTGCATGATCAGTTAGGAGGCAAAACGGGCATTGGTGCTCATATCGTCGAGGTGCAGGAGATTTTTGGTAAAGCGTTTAATGCAGGCACCGAGTTTGCGCGTGACGGCAGTCAGTTCGATGCGCTCTTTAAAGAAGGCGACACCTTCAACATCGGTGCACTTGAAGGGCGGGTGCTGCATACGCCGGGTCATACGCCAGCCTGCTTGACCTATGTGGTGGGCGATGCCGCCTTTGTGGGCGATACCCTGTTTATGCCGGATTACGGCACCGCGCGCTGCGATTTTCCCGGTGGCGATGCTCGCACGCTCTATCACTCTATTCAGAAAGTACTGGCCCTGCCTGAGCAAACGCGGCTGTTTCTATGCCACGACTATAAAGCGCCAGGGCGCGAGTTATTTCAGCACGAAACTTCCGTTGCTGAGCAGCGCAAAACGAACGTGCACGTCCATGACGGCATTAGTGAGGAAGAGTTCGTCAAAATGCGTACCGAACGGGATGCCACGCTGGGAATGCCACGTCTGATTATTCCTTCGGTACAGGTCAATATGCGGGCCGGCGAGCTGCCGCCCGCCGAAGATAACGGCCAGGTATACCTAAAAGTACCAATTAACTGGTTTTAAGCGGCGGTGGGTTTACTTAACGACACATAAATGGGTAGGAAACAGTGATGAAAACTAACGTAGGCGGCATCGACAAAATAGCGCGGATTGCTGTGGGTTTAGTGTTAATCGTGCTGACCTTGATGGGCACGATTGGTGTATGGGGGTGGATAGGGGGCGTGCCGTTGGCAACGGGGCTATTCAATTTCTGCCCGGTGTATTCGCTCATGGGTATATCCACCTGTAAAACCAAGCGTTAGGCAACGAGCGTTGGGTAACATAAGGAGCTAGATGTGGATTGGATAGCGAGCCTGCACGGGCTAGTGGGCGGTGTGCTGATTGGACTTTCAGCAGTGTGGCTGATGGGCGCACTAGGCCGCATTGCCGGTATCAGCGGCATCATTGGCGGTTTAATTACTCAGCGTCCCAAGGGGGATAGTGCTTGGCGGGTGGCGTTTTTAGCGGGGCTAATTAGCGGACCGCTGCTGGTGATGGCAGTGGGAGGCGGGCTGGGTAACGTGGCGGGCGTGCCCGGTGCAGTGATTGGTGAGCCAGCGGGTGGCGTACCGCTGATGCTGCTGGCAGGGCTATTGGTTGGCGTCGGTACAGGGCTTGGTAGTGGTTGCACCAGCGGCCACGGCGTGTGCGGCTTGGCGCGCTTGGCCCCCCGCTCCATGGCAGCCACGGCTATGTTTTTGGTCACGGCGATTGCCACGGTTTATGTGGTGCGGCATGTCATGGGAGGTGGGGTATGAGTACACCAGCCGTCAAAACAGCGGCGGGTTACATCGCAGGCTTGCTATTTGGCATAGGGCTGGCGATTTCCGGCATGACGGACCCCGCGCGGGTGTTGGGCTTTTTAGATATTGCCGGTGCCTGGGATCCCACGTTGATGTTTGTACTCGGGGCCGCCGTAGGCACCACCTTTGTGGGCTACCGCTTAGTATTCGCTCGCGGTACGCCGCTGTTTAGCACCAAATTTCAACTGCCGACCAAGCAGGAGCTTGATGCCAAATTGCTAGGCGGCGCGGCGCTGTTTGGGGTGGGCTGGGGGCTTTCCGGCTACTGCCCTGGGCCTGCCATTGCCTCCATTGGTGGGCTAACGCTGCCGCTTCTTGCACTGCTGGCGGCGATGGTGCTGGGCTGGTTTATTGCCCAGCGTATCGCTCGCTAAGTGAGCAACTCCGTTCACGATGACGCCCTTACTTTCCCTGGTAAGGGCGCTTTTTTTGATCTGGTGCAAGGGTTTTGCCAAAGGGCTTAACGTTCGGTTAATGCACGTTTGTCATGCTGCTTCCATCACAAGGAAACCGCTATGCACGTCCTACTCATAGAAGATGATCCACTGGTGGCCTCTGGCATTCGTTCTGGGCTGATGATGTACCACTTCGTTGTGGAGCACGTTACCTCGGTGCAGGCTGCGCGTCAGGCGATGCAAAGTGTCGCCAGCGACGTGGTGATTCTTGATCGTGGACTACCCGATGGCGATGGCTTGGCGCTGCTGCAATCCTGGCGCGATGAGGGCGTGACGACACCTGTGCTCATGCTGACTGCCAGGGATGCCGTGCGCGACAGAGTGGATGGGCTGCAAAGCGGGGCCGATGATTATCTAGTGAAGCCCTTTGATTTAGATGAGCTGGTGGCAAGACTACATGCGCTACTGCGGCGCGTAGCCGGGCGCAGCCAAGGGCTGACCGTGCATGGCGCGCTGACACTAGACCCCTGCGCTCGGGAGGTGCGGGTAGCGGGCGAACTGATAGCGCTCTCCCGCCGTGAGTTGGTGCTGTTAGAGGCTTTTTTACACGCCCCGCGCAGCGTGCTCTCGGCGGACCAGCTCAAAGATAGCCTCTATGGGCTAAGCGATGACGTAGAGAGTAATGCGCTCAATGTCCATATTCACCATCTGCGCCGCAAATTGGGCAGTGGGATTATCGAGACCGTGCGCGGCCTGGGCTACCGCTTGGGCAAGCCAGAAGCCGTGCTTGCGCCGGGGCAAACGCCTAAGGGGCAGCGATGAGTCTACGCGCCCGCCTGCTACTCACGCTTGGGCTGACGTTGGCGCTGCTATGGGGCGTTGCGGCTGCTTGGCTGCTCAACGATTTGCAGAAAACCTTTGTCGCCACCCTGGACCAGCGTTTGGCTCAGTCCGCGCGCATGGTGGCCGGGCTGGTGCATCAATTGCCGGAGGAGGTGTGGGAGCAGAGCATGATGACGACGCTTGCCATTCCACCCATCGAGGGGCTGGCTTGCCAGGTGCACTCGCCACGCGGAGAGGTGATTGCTCGCACCCACGCCAACATGGATAGCGTGCTAGCGCCAGGGCAGCGCGGTCACACCTACCGCCAGGAAGGCGATACCACTTGGCGCGTCTTTACCTACGAGCGCGGCGGCCTGGTCATTACCACGGCGGATCGAATGGATGAGCGCACGATGCTGCTAAACGGGGTAGTTCGGGTAGCCGTCGTGCCGTTTGTGGTGGCGTTAACCGGCAGCCTGATTGCGCTATGGGTGGGTATATGGCGCGGGCTGGCACCGCTGTCACGGTTGCGTGAGTCGTTAGCCAGCCGCCACCCAGAAGCGCTGGCACCGGTGGCTACCTACGGCGTGCCGAAAGAGATTAAGCCCCTTATCGATACGCTCAACAGCCTCTTAATACGCGTGCAGCAAACCCTGGTGCGGGAGCAGCGTTTTACCAATGACGCCGCCCATGAGCTGCGCACCCCTCTCACCGCTATTAAGACGCACCTACAGGTCGCCCAACGTGCTGAAGGCCCGGCTGCTCAAGAAGCCCTTAAGTATGCCGAAGCAGGCGTCGTGCGCTTGGCCCACACCTTAGACCAACTGCTCACGCTGGCCCGTGTGGAAGGCCGCATGCGCTTTGATGATGGTGAGCCAAGCGAAGTAGCCCAAGTTGTTGAGTTAGCTGTTGCTGATAGCGCCGCTGCTCAGGGGCAGTGCCAGTGGCCTGAAGTGCTGCCTCATGTGTATTTGGCCATGCCCAGAGAGCTGGCGATTACGGCGCTGCGTAACCTAGTGGATAACGCATTGCATCACGGGCCACGCGGAGCGCCCATCACCCTGACGGCAGAACAAACGCATAGCGACATTACCTTCACCGTGCATGACCAAGGCCCCGGGGTGGATGAAGAGACACTGGCCCAACTGACACAACGTTTTTGGCGGGCCAGTAAGCAGCAGGGCAGTGGTCTGGGGTTGGCCATCGTTGCAGCGATTGCCGAGCGTTTTGGTGGCGACGTGCGTTTTGAGAACGCAAAAGCAGGGGGCTTCTATGCGCATCTCACGATTCCCACGGTGTCACCGCTATAAAGCAATTCCATAACAACCGACGCGATCAGGGGGAGTAATGAAAACATCAATGTGGGGCAGGCTTAGCCTGCTGATGGGCGCTTGCTTGATGGCGAGTGGCAGCATAGCTCAAGAGGGAGATGCCGAGCGGGGTGAAGCGGCATCGGCGACATGTGTGGCCTGTCACCAAGCCAACGGAGGAGGCATGAACATTTCCGGCGGCGAATCCTGGCCGCGCTTGGCAGGCTTAAATTCCAACTACATCGCTAAGCAGCTGCACGATTTTAAAGCCGGGGACCGTCAGAACGCGACGATGGTGACGTTCGCCAATATGCTCGACGATCAGCAAATTGCCGACGTAGCGGCGTATTACAGCCAGCTACCCGCGACGCCAGGCCAAGGCGGCGACAATGCCGATGAAGCGCTGCTGGCTCGCGGCGAGCAGCTGGCCGAACGGGGCGACTGGAACGCTTATATTGTCTCCTGTAAGAGTTGCCATGGCCCGGGCGGCCAGGGGGTGGGAGAGACGTTCCCCGGCATTGCTGGGCAACATGCGGGCTATATCAGTGCACAGCTAAACGCTTGGAAGAATGACACACGCAGCAACGACCCTCAAAACCTAATGGGGGCGATTGCCAAGCGTATGAGTGAAGAGGATATTCAGGCGGTCTCCGCGTGGTACGCCACCCAGCCCGCCGCTGAAGGGGAGGCCGCACAATGAGCACTTACCATCGTTATATAGTGATCGCGCTATCCAGCAGCGCGCTTGCAGTGGGCACCGGTTTGAGCCTCTACGCAGCGAGTGCGTTTGCCCAGCAGGAGGAGCGGGACGATGCCGCGCTGAATCAGCTAGTACACGAACCGCCCACCATGGAAGACTTGGAGGCCTCGGATCTCCATCCAGAGCTTAAAAAAGTCATCCGCTACGGTTATGACCTATTTACCAATACCCAGCAGCTGCGAGGGGAGTATGTGTTCAACGATATGAACTGCTCAAGCTGCCACCTGGGAGAGGGTCGCGTACCGTTTAGCGCGCCGGTATGGCCAGCAGCGGTCACCTTGCCGGATTTTCGCGGCAAAAATCAGCACGTGAACAATCTGGAGGAGCGTATTGCAGGTTGCTTCGCCTACTCCATGAACGGCACGCCGCCGGAGTATGGCAGCGATGAAATGCTGGCGCTTAGCGCCTACCATCAGTGGCTAGCCACCGGTGCGCCGATGTACCCCGATAAACCGATCTATGGCCGTGGTTTCCCAGCGCCTGAACAGCCTGAAACACCCAGCTATGCCAGAGGCGAGGCGGCGTACCAGGAAAACTGCGCCATCTGCCACCAAGAAGATGGCTCTGGGCACTATGAAAACGGCGAGTATGTGTTCCCCGCCCCTTGGGGCGATGGCTCTAACAACTGGGGGGCCGGTATTGCACGGGTAGAGACCATGGCAGGTTTCATCTACCAAAACATGCCGCTGGGCCAGCCGCGCTCGTTAACCGGCCAGCAGGCCTGGGATATTGCCTACTACATCAATAGCCAAGAGCGCCCCCAAGACCCGCGCTACACCGGCGATGTTGCAGAAACCGCCGAGCGATTCGGCCCCACATTCCACAACCGCTCGCTCTACGGCCAAACCCGCGAGCATGACGGCCATGTGCTAGGCGACCACGCTAATTTTGGTGAGAAAGGTGACATCCAACCCTGGAACGTTGGCATGCCACGGTTCGAAAATCTCTCTGAGGAGTAAAGCGCGTAAAAACACACCAAAAGGGCGGCTATGAGGCCGCCCTTTTGATAGAAGCCTGTGCTGTTAGCTAGTTAAGGCGCTTCGCTACCCATCATCTCAATGAGGCGTTCTTGGCTGGGGAGGCCTTGGATTCGGTCAATGCGCACAGTGCCGCCTTCAGCCTCACGTTGGAAAGCGCTGGTGGGGGTGGCGTAGAGGCCTAGCTCTTCAAAGAGTTGATTATTGGCGTAGACTTGCTCTTCGATATCCCGTGGCTGCGCGCTGGGGGTGAGTTCGTCGCCTTCGCTGTGACGGTGCAGGGCGGCGGAGGGGTCGTCAGCGCCGAGAAGCGTGGCGGCTAACGCAGGGCTATTAGGGGCGAGAATACCGACCATAATATGGCGCAGCTGAACCTCGCCAGCCTCTACCCAGGGGCGTGTTTGTTGCCATAGTTGACGGCAGTAGGGGCAGTTGGCGTCGGTGAAGGTGTAGATGATGCGTGGGGCATCCGGGTCGCCATCCTGAATCCAGCGACTCTCTTCAAGCAGCTCCCAAGTTTCGGCTTCCAGCGGGGCTCGCACATGCTCATCTAGCTGTGCCTCTGTCAGGTCACTGCCTTCGCTGTCTACCAGCGTGCCAATAATGGCGTGCTCTCCATCAGGCGTTAAATAAATCGCCATATCTTGTCCTTGCACGCTTGCCCCAAAGCCGCGCATTCCACCTGGCGCATCAAACTGTCCATGAATCGTTAAGCCCTGGTTGGCCAGCGCTTGCACCGGGGCTGGTAGCTCGTCGGCATGGCTGGCTGCCGCTGCGCTACCCAGCGCGGCAAGTAAAGCGAAACGGCTAATATGGGGTAAGAAAACACGTTGCATAGCACTATCCTTATGAAAACGGCTTGGTGTGGGTGCCGCGAGGCAAAATATATTAGCGAATACGCGTAAGGCCATCTTGCAGAGTGGCGCGGGAAAGCTCGCCAAAATGGGTGCTCACGAGCTGGCCATCCGCGTTGTAGTAAAGCGTTGTGGGCATGGCATGGGCTCCGGTGGTTTGGCTCAGGGCATTGCTCGGATCCTGCCACACATTATTCAAATCAAAGCCGTTTTTGCTCATAAAAGCTTCGATTTGCTGAAGGCTTTCACCTTGGTTAACGAACACAAAGGTGATGTCTTGCGCTTGTTGCTGGGCCTCTTCAAACACCGGCATTTCACGAATACATGGCGGGCACCAACTTGCCCAGAGGTTAACTACCATGGGCTGTTGCTGCTGCTGAGCAAGTTGGGGCAGGGTAATAGGCTCGCCGCTGAGCGTAGCAAGCGGGGTAGTGGGCAGCGGGCGTGCCTGCTGTTCGATCAGTAGCGTACTGCCAGCCGTCAAGCCCCAGGCTAAACCGCCTACCAAAAGCGCCCCTGCCAGCGGCACTCGTTGGCGAGGTGAGCGCCATAGTGCCCAACCGGCGTAGCTAAGGCCCGCCACTATGCCACCGAGTATATCGAAGCCGCCATCGCGAATATCTAGGCGCGACAGCAAGCCGTCATAGTCGCTCCAGTAACGCACAACAAAGACGAGGCGTGCGGCCACCATCGCCACAAATAGAAGGGTAAATAACGTATCGCTGACCGCCACGCGATGCCGCTGGCCAATAAGCGCACCCGCTAGCAGGGCCAGTAAAAAGGCAAATCCAATCATCAATTGATGCAGACTAAACCCCATGGGGCCAATCGCAACGCTTTGCTGCAACATAGTCACTCACGCTTTCACCAGTGGTTTAGCGTGAGTGTGTCAGAACAAGATTATTTAACGATTATCTCTCGCTACCCTGAGTCGTTATGTCGCAAGCCTTACGCTTCAGCAACCAGCCAGCGTACGGCATAGGGCGGCAGTGTTTCTTCGTGGTGAGCTGTCAGCGGGTCAAGCGGCTGCCAGTGGTGCTGAGTGAGCGCTTGGTTCAGGGCATCGCCTGCGTGAGCGAGATCAAACTTACCATCGGTAACGTTATGCAGCGCGAGCAGGCGTCGCCCGTTATGGATTGGCCCGCGCTCAATGGCTAGCAGTTCGGGTGGCGTTTCTATCACGCGCTGCGGGGCGTTGGGGTGGAAGCAGGGCTCTTGGCGACGCTGTTCCAGCAGCCGGTGAAGAGCTCGAAAAACGTCATGGGTTGGGGTGGAAGGGCTCTCTATCAGCAGTGCCAGCTCATCAAGCTGCCAGCGGCGACGGTTAATCGAGCGTAAGCGGCCGCTGCGCTCCACGCCTTCGACATCGTTTAGCGTGCCGGTGAGCGTATGGATATAGAGCGCGGGTATTCCTTGCAGGCTCAGCATGATCGCTTGGCTGCATAGAAAGCGCGCAATTTGCCACGGGTCTGGCCCGCGGCGGGTGCCGCGCATGGCCTCAAACCAGGTAATGTTGATTTCGTAGGGTGTATCGCTGCCATCAGGGTTGCTGCGCATGCTGACAAACCCACCAAAACGATGCATCAGTTCCAGCAGCGCGTCGCGTTCATGGTCAGGCAGCAGGCCTTCTAACGGCCGTACGCCAATACCGTCGTGGCTCGCGGTGAAGTTTAAGTAGGTGCACTGTTCAGGCAGCACCGGCAGGCTGTTTAACCACGTTTGTATCGTCGTCGCTTCGCCGCGGGTGAGGGTGTGCAGCAGCAGGGGCGGCAGGGCGAACTGGTACACCATGTGGGCTTCATCGGGCGCGCCTTTCGCTAATCGCTCCAAGCCAAAGTAGCTGATGTTTTCGGCATGGGGCACGTTGGTTTCGGTGATCAGCAGCGTGCCGGGGGCTATTTCATCCACGATGGCGCGAAGTAAGCGCACAACTGTATGGGTTTCCGGCAGGTGAATGCAGGAGGTGCCCAATCGCTTCCACAAAAACGCCACCGCGTCCAAGCGAATAATGCGCACCCCTTGCTGTAGGTAGAACAGCAGAATACCCACGAACTCTAGCAACACATCCGGGTTTTCGAAGTTGAGATCTATTTGGTCTTCCGAGAAAGTCGCCCACACGTGGCGCGTACCCCGGCGCGTAGAGATCGGCACTAGAAGTGGGCTACTGCGCGGGCGGGTGACTTGGGAGACATCGGTATCCGCATCAACTTCTATAAAGTAGTCGCGACCGGGCAGGCTGCCGGTCAGGTAATCCACAAACCAGAGCGACTCTCTGGAGACATGGTTCAGCACTAAATCAGCCATCAAGTCATAGTGGCTGGCTAGCGTTTGGATATGCGCCCACTCGCCCAGCTCGCTATTGACCTCGCGGTAGTGAATCACCGAAAAGCCGTCGTCACTGCTCCATGGGAAAAAGGGCAGCACGTGAACCCCGCTGATGGCATCCCCCAGGTAGCGCTGCAGAAAGGTGTCCAGTACCGCTAATGGTGGCGTGTCATCTTCTACGATGGAGTCACCGTAACAGATGACCCACTGATCTTTTTCGCTCCATGTTGGTGCGTTTTTAGATGTTGCGCTCACCGGTAGAGCAGCTGTCGAGGTGGTGCGGAAATGCTCAATATGCTGGCCTATGCGCCGCTGTACCTCCCCCGCACGGGGGCCATATAGGTGGGTTAGGTAACGGTGAACGGTCTGCTCGAAAATGGTCATAAAGGGCGTCCTATCAATCAACCTTCGACAAACGCTGCAGCTTGTGTGCCAAATCGTTACAATACCGTGTTGATACGCGTTGTATAACACAGCTACGCCGTAAGGGCAGCGATAAGGCTGCCGCTGACAATAGGCGATAAAACAGTTTATAAAATGGCGAATAACGGGCAGGGCATGAAGCCTTGTAGCGCTTTTTATTCGTACAGGCTGACACGCTGCACGCACAGCTACTAGTGCGTACTGATAATAGGTTGACTGCCATGCATTGCCCTTTTTGTGGTGCAAATGATACCCGAGTGACAGATTCCAGGCTGGTGGCGGAAGGCGACCAAGTGCGCCGCCGCCGTCAGTGTGCCAACTGCCAAGAGCGTTTTACGACTTATGAAACCGCTGAGCTGATTATGCCGCGGGTCGTAAAATCCGACGGCTCCCGCGAGAGCTTTAATGAGGCGAAACTACGCGACGGTATGCTACGCGCGCTGGAAAAACGCCCGGTAAGCGCTGAAGCGATTGAAGCGTCGGTAGAGCGTATTCGCCAGACGCTGCGCGCCCGTGGCGACCGTGAAGTAAACGCGCGTGAGATTGGGGAAGCGGTTATGAAAGCGCTGCGTAGCTTGGATCAAGTGGCCTATATTCGTTTCGCCTCGGTATATCGTAAATTTCAGGATTTAGACGAGTTCCGGGCGGAAATCGACCGCCTCTCCCAAGAGCCCACGGATGAGCCAGAGGGCAGTGGGACACAACACGGAGCATCGTAATGGGTGAATTCTCCACCGCCGACTATCGCTACATGGCTCGCGCTATCCAGCTAGCCAAACGCGGGCTTTATACCACCGACCCCAATCCCAGGGTGGGGTGTGTGATGGTGCGCTTTGATGGCAGCGCGGAAGGTAGCATTGTGGGCGAGGGATACCATGTGCGTGCGGGAGAGCCCCATGCAGAAATTCACGCCCTAAAGGCGGTAGGCAGCGCCGCCCAGGGTGCCACCGCTTATGTCACTCTAGAGCCTTGCTCACATACCGGGCGAACAGGGCCCTGCGCGGTGGCGCTGGCGCAAGCGGGTGTTGCGCGCGTGGTGGTGGCGATGGGGGACCCTAATCCCCAGGTCAGCGGTGGCGGTATTGAGCATTTGAAAGCAGCAGGCATTCAGGTGCAGGTAGGCCTGTTGGAAGCAGATGCCCGGGCGCTGAATCCGGGCTTTATTTCCCGTATGGAGCGTCAGCGCCCCTTTGTGCGGCTGAAAATGGCGATGAGCTTGGATGGCCGTACCGCCATGGGGTCGGGGGAGTCCCAGTGGATTACCGGCCCGCAAGCGCGCACCCAGGTACAGCGGCTGCGCGCCCGCTCAAGCGCTATTCTGAGCGGCGTGGAATCTATCATTATGGATGATTCACGCTTAACGCTGCGTGCCGACCAACTGGCACTGGATAACGCCGCCGAGATCGTGCAGCGCCAGCCGCTAAGAGTGATCTTGGATTCGCGCCTTCGCTTACCACTTGCTGCGGCCTGCCTACGAGAGCCAGGGCGCACGCTGATTATCACCACCGATCAGCATAGCGAAGAGAAACGGCGTAAACTGGCGGCGGCGGGTGCTGAGATTCAGGTGCTTCCTGCCGAAGGAGGCCGGATTGCGCTGGCTGACATGCTGCGTTGGCTGGCGGATAATGAGCAGGTTAACGAGCTGTTGGTAGAGACCGGCGCAACGCTAGCGGGAGCGTTACTGGAGGCGAATTTAGTCGACGAGCTGCAGCTATTTGTCGCTCCTACGCTATTAGGCGGTCAAGCAAGGCCACTCTTTGCACTGCCGGGAATTACCCAGATGGCCGATCAAAAACGTTTAACGATTAAAGAGTCGCGAACTGTTGGGCAAGATTGGTGGATCATCGCCACCCCTCACGCTGACTAGCGCAAGCTGCCATTGCAAGGTACCCTGACGCCCGAAATCGCATACGATGCGACCACATTTTTTGGAGATTCCATGGCGCACTCCTCTTCTGAGGGCTTATCCCCTATCGCTGAGCTGGTGGACGATATTCGCCAGGGCAAAATGGTGATTCTCATGGATGATGAGGATCGCGAGAATGAAGGTGATATCATCATGGCCGCCGAAATGGTGAAGCCTGAGCATATCAACTTCATGGCACGATACGCGTGCGGCTTGATCTGTATGCCGATGACCCGTGAGCGCTGCGAGCAGCTCAACTTGCCGCTCATGGTGCGCGACAACGGCTCAGGCTTTGGCACCAAGTTCACGCTCTCTATTGAGGCAACCGAAGGCGTCACGACCGGTATTTCAGCGGCTGACCGCGCGCGCACTGTGCAAGCAGCCGTTGCACCCAACGCTAAACCGTCGGATATCGTTCAGCCAGGGCATATTTTCCCGCTGATGGCCGAGCCGGGCGGCGTGCTTCGCCGTGCCGGTCATACGGAGGCGGCCTGTGATTTGGCAGCGCTGGCAGGCTTTGACCCCAGCGGTGTGATTTGTGAAATTATGAACGATGACGGCAGCATGGCGCGTCGTCCGGAACTGGAAGTGTTTGCGAAGGCGCATGGCATTAAGATGGGCACCATTGCCGATCTGATCCACTACCGTATTGTGAACGAGCAAACGGTGGACCATGTAGAAACCTCTCAGGTGTCTACCGTTCACGGCAAGCTTGCGCTACATGTGTTCCGTGATCGCATTCAAGGTGCGCACCATTTGGCGCTGGTAAAAGGGCAGCCAACTCCAGAGCAGGCCACCACCGTACGCGTGCACCTTGCCGATACGCTGCGCGACGTGATGGGCTTAATGAAGGGTGAGCTGTGTCGGTGGGATGCCAACCGCGCTATTCATGAAATTGCCCAAGCCCAGGCCGGTGTGTTTGTACTGATTGATGATGGGCGTCCTAACCAAGATTTGAAAGACCAGCTAGATATCTTCCTGGATCGCGTACGCCAGCCGCGTACCAGCGACTCAGACGGTTCTGGCAACTACTTAACGATTGGTACTGGCTCGCAGATTCTGCGCCACTTAGGCGTTGGTAAAATGCGGCTACTCAGCTCTCCGTGGAAATTCTCGGCGCTCTCTGGGTTTGATCTTGAAGTAGTCGAGCGCCTGGGGCCCAATGACACGGCGTATGAGCCAACTTTTCAGCAGGAATAAATTGATGCAACCCCTTTCGCAAATTGAAGGCACTTTTGTAGACGTTGATGGACGCTATGTCATCGTGGTGGGCCGCTTTAATCACCACGTGGTCGATAGCTTGGTGGAAGGTGCCGTCGATAGCCTGACACGCCACGGTGTGGATGTGGAAAATATTCATATCGTTCATGTGCCGGGCGCGTGGGAACTGCCCCTGGCCGTGAAGCGTGTACTCAATGTGATGAAGCCGGATGCGGTAATCGCTCTTGGTGCGGTCATTCGTGGCGGCACGCCGCATTTTGAGTACGTGGCGGGTGGCTGCAACACGGCTATTAACCATCTCCAGCTTGAGTGTGATACGCCCGTAGCCAATGGCGTATTGACCGTTGAGTCTATTGAGCAAGCCATTGAGCGTGCAGGCACCAAAGCCGGTAATAAAGGCACCGAAGCGGCGATGGCCGCGATGGAAATGGTGTCTCTGCTGCGCGCGCTGCCGGTAGGAGATTCTCAATGAGCGAGCGTCGTGAGCGCAAGCCCTCTGCGGCACAGCAGGGGCGTCACGCCGCAAGGGAGTTAGCGGTACAGGGGCTTTACCAGTGGCAGATGACCGGTAAGTCCATTACCACGATTGAAGCTGAGTTTCGTAGCCAGGTGGCTGACGATGACTTAGAAGATCATGAGAACTGGGTAAAGGTCATGGAAATCGCGGACAAAGCGCTGTTCCATGAGCTACTGCATAACACGGTGCGTTTCAAAACCGAGCTGGACCGTGAAATTGCCCCATTGCTTGATCGCCGTTTGGAAGATTTGGACGCGGTGGAGCTGGCGATTCTTCGTCTCGGCGCTTACGAGCTATCCCGGCGAATGGAGGTGCCTTACCGCGTAGTGATTAACGAAGGCGTTGAGCTGGCAAAATCATTTGGCGCCACCGACGGCCATAAATACGTGAATGGCATTCTCGATAAGCTGGCAAACCGCTTACGAAGTGCCGAAGTCAGCGCCCGCCGCTTGTAAGCGGGCCGCCTGATCAAGCGTTTAAGGGGCCTTTGTGCTTGCCGAATTCGATCTGATTCGACGTTACTTTATGTCGCCGCAGGAGGCACAAGCGACAGATGGCGTTGCCCTAGGATGCGGCGATGACGCCACTCTATTGGTACCCCAGGCGGGGCAGCAGCTGGCGGTGAGTGTTGATACATCCGTCGTCGATGTTCACTTTCCCCACGATGCCCCCGCCTATGCGATAGGACACCGGGCGTTAGCCGTGGCACTCAGCGACTTAGCCGCGATGGGGGCTAAGTCGCGCTGGTGCTTGATGGCTATCACCTTGGATCAGCGCGCCTTTAAAGATGACACTGCCGCTGAGCAGTGGCTTGCCGATTATGCCAGCGGTTTTCACACGCTTTGCCAGCAGCACGCGACGACACTCGCTGGAGGCGATGTTACCTCTGGCGCGCTCAGCATTAGCGTCACCGTGATGGGCGAAGTGCCTACTGGCACGGCTATAACGCGTTCGGGCGCGCAGGTGGGCGATGTGGTGGCCGTGACCGGTGCATTAGGTGGCGGTGCTGGCGGGCTAGCGTTGTGGCAACAGGGTGAACGGGATCTGAAACACCCGTTGCTACAGCGCTATCTCTTGCCTCAGCCCCGGCTAAAGGCCGGCATTGCGCTACGCGGACTGGCCACAGCGGCGATGGATATCTCTGATGGCCTGCTAGCAGATCTGGCGCATCTGCGGGAAGCGTCCCAGGTAGGTGTCGCTTTGCAGCCCGACTCGCTACCCCTAGCCGAAGGATTAGCCGAAGTGCTGGGCAGCGAAGCGGCCTTAACCGCAGCGCTATCTGGCGGTGATGACTACGAACTGCTGGTGACACTACCTCCCGCCAAGGTTGCTCAAGCGCAAATGCAGCTGGCCGAGTTAGGCCTTTCGCTTAGCATTATTGGCCGCTGCACCGAAGCGCTTGGAGTGACGGGAGTGCCTGTAGAAGGGGCGACTGGCTGGCAGCATTTTCGTGGGGGTGCCCAATGAACCGAGCACCGGCGAGCGTCTGGCGGCGCCCCACCCACTTTTTTGCTTTTGGCTTAGGCAGTGGCACGGTGCCTTGGGCACCGGGCACCTTCGGTACCCTGGCTGCGATTCCTTTCTACTGGATGATGGCCGACCTGACGTTAGGCTGGTACCTAGGCATTGTGTTGGCAGCCTTTGTGGTTGGCGTATGGCTGTGCGATAAAACGTCTCATGACCTGGGGGTGCATGATCACTCAGGGATCGTATGGGATGAGTTTGTTGGTTACTGGATTACCATGGCAGCGGTTCCTTTCTCCTGGGAGGCAGCGCTGTGGGGGTTTGTGGTATTTCGCATCTTCGATGTCTTTAAGCCATGGCCCATTCGCTGGGCTGACCGCCGAGTAGCCGGTGGTTTTGGCATTATGATTGATGATGTGATGGCAGGGGTCTACGCCTGGAGTACTATGCACCTTTGGTTTTGGCTGCATTAAGTTAAGCCTGCGCATCAACTGCTATGCTTACTGTGTTGCACGCCTACTGCTTGCATGGAGTGAAGCCTTCTTGGGGAGGCTATTCAAGGAGATAGCATGCGCAAGGAACGTTTGATCGTGCCTATCCTCGCGGCCGTGGCCGTGATCTGGATGGTCGCGCAACTGCTATCCAGCGTTCTTTTTGAACGTAGCCTACGCCAAGCGCTGGAAGATCTGGAGGCGCGGGGCGAATGGCGTGTCAGTCGAATTGAGAACCACCAGGGGTGGCTAACCTCCCGTGGAAGGCTGATTCTTTCTCCTCTTTTAGGTCGGCCTTGGCGTTTGGAACTGACCTACCGGGCCCGTCATGGTGTGCTCAGCACGGATGTTGAAGGCACCCTATTGCCGCGCTTGGATAGTGTATTGCAGAAAGCGGTGGGTGAGGTCTCGGCGCCTTCGGTGCCACGCTGGCAAGGCCGCTACCAAACGTTGAGTGGGCACACCGAGCTGCGTCTGGCCCTGGCGCCCTTTGTGATTCAGCAGAGCGGGCGTGAGCTGGCGGTTCGTGGTGCTCGCGTTCGGCTAGAGGGGCTGTTTGGTGACTGGCGTTTGCGCGGGTTGCTGGAACAGCTCACGCTGACCGATGGCCTTGCCCAACTCACGCTGGGGCCAACCCAGCTAGAGAGCCGTTATACCTATATTGAAGATGCCTACCATTTTGCTCAGCGCGACCATCTGCATATTGAAAGTTTAGCGCTGCGCTATCCCGCTTACGATATTCATGTCACACCCTTAGATGTGCATAGCCATATGGAGCTGGATGAGAGTGAGCTGCGCTTGAAGGGCGAGCTGATTATTGGCGATGTGCGTGTGCCTAGCGAAGCACCTGATACCTCGCTGTTAAGCGGCCGTATAGAAGCGGAGCTTTCCCGGCTAAACGGAGATGCAGTGCGGGCAACCATTCGTCGGCTGCGTCAGGAGGCTGCTTGGGGCGATGCCAGCCTGCCTATGGCAGAAGGCTTATTGTCACGCTTAGAGCCAGATTTGCTCCAGGTACTCAGTGATTCTCCGCGCTTAGATGTCACCGCGATTGATATTGATAGCCCGTTACTTGGCTTGCAGGTGGATGCCGAGGGGGCTCTGTTTTTTGATGCGCGCCGCCTGGATGAGTTAAGTATCACAGCTCTTGGTAAATCCGATGAACGTGCTCGCTGGTTAGAGCGTATTGATGGCGATTTTGTGTGGCACGAGGCGCCCACGGTGGCTGCCCTATGGCTAGGCCTGCCGCTAGGCACGCGGGATCTGCAGTTTGATGTCGTTCGTGGAGTATGGCGTGTGAATGGCCGCCCTATGCCGACGCTTTGGCCATGAATGCTTTCACAACCATTGGCTAAATTGCCTTGAGGGTTGAAGTTTTCCCTGTGTGCCCACATTCCTTTAGCAATGCTGAGTGGCCCAAGCCGCTAGTGACTGTTGATGGGAGGGCGCATGAGCGACCAGGATTACGATCGAGAACACGAACATCAAGACTGGCTTACTGAGAGTGAGTCGCACGATTCCCAAGAAGATAACCCCAAAAGCAACGATTACCGCTCTGATGGTGAGCGGGTAAATTCGCTAGTGCCTGCCAGTGAGATGCTGCCCGAGCGCATCTACCTGCTACCGATTCATAACCGTCCTTTCTTTCCTGCCCAGGTTCAGCCGCTGGTCATTAACCGCGAGCGCTGGGAAGAGACCATGCGCCGGGTCAATAACACGCCACACCACACCATCGGCGTTGCGTTTGTTGGGGAGCATGGCGTTGAGTCGCTGGATCACGAAGGCTTCCCCGAGATTGGCACCGCAGTGAAGGTGCATAAGCTCAAAGGCGAAGATCAACAGATTCAGTTCATTGCTCAGGGGTTGCAGCGTTTTAAAATCCAGCGCTGGCTCTCCAAAGAGCCGCCTTACTTGGTGGAAGTGACTTACCCGAAAGAGCCGGTCAATGCCGAAGATGAAGAGACCCGTGCCTATGCCATGGCGATCATCAACGGCATTAAAGAGCTGCTGCCCATTAACCCGCTCTATGGGGAGGAGCTAAAACACTACCTTAACCGTTTTAGCCCCCATCAGCCCGGCCCGCTGACCGACTTCGCTGCAGCGATTACCTCGGCCAAAGGTCCAGAGCTTCAGGATGTACTGGCCACACTGCCTGTTGCTGAACGCATGCACAAAGTGCTGCCGCTGCTGCGTAAAGAGATCGATGTCGCCCAGTTGCAAAGCGAAATCAGCGAGCAGGTCAATGCCCAGATGCAGGAGCGTCAGCGGGAATTTTTCCTACGCGAACAGCTGAAGGTGATTCAGCGTGAGCTGGGCATCTCTAAAGATGACCGCGAAAACGACGTGGATACTTTCCGAAACCGGCTGGAATCCTTGGTGGTGCCAGAGCGAGTTCAGGCACGTATTGATGAGGAGCTGAATAAACTCAGCGTGCTGGAAACGGGCTCGCCGGAGTATGGCACCACCCGCAACTATCTGGACTGGTTAACCTCGCTGCCTTGGGGAGTAACCAGCCAGGATAAGCTGGATCTTGCCCATGCTCGAGAAGTCCTCGACCGCGACCACGATGGCCTAAAAGACGTGAAAGAGCGGATTGTCGAGTTCCTTGCCGAGGGCACCTTTAAAGGCGATGTGGGCGGCTCGATTGTGCTGCTGGTTGGCCCGCCAGGGGTGGGTAAAACCTCCATTGGGCGCTCGATTGCGGAAGCGTTGGGGCGTGAGTTTTATCGTTTCTCTGTGGGCGGTATGCGGGATGAGGCTGAGATAAAAGGCCACCGGCGTACCTACATTGGCGCGATGCCCGGCAAGCTCGTTCAGGCCTTCAAAGAGGTTGAGGTAGAAAACCCGGTCATCATGCTTGATGAGATCGATAAGCTGGGTCAATCTTTCCAGGGTGACCCCGCCTCGGCGCTGCTCGAAGTCCTCGACCCCGAGCAAAACGTCGACTTTCTGGACCACTACCTCGACGTACGGATGGATCTCTCCAAGGTGCTCTTCGTCTGTACCGCCAACACGCTGGACAGCATCCCCGGCCCGCTGCTGGATCGCATGGAGCAAATTCGCCTGTCAGGCTATATCGCCGAAGAGAAGCTGCAAATCGCCAAGCATCACCTCTGGCCGAAGCTGCTCAAACGCGACAACCTGACGAAAAAGCGCATTAACTTGAGCGATGCGGCGCTGAAGCAGGTGATCGACGGCTATGCACGTGAAGCAGGCGTTCGCCAGTTGGAAAAACAGCTGCACCGTATTGTGCGCAAAGCTGCAGTGAAGCTGCTGGAAGAGGACGTTGAAACCGTCAAAGTCTCGGTCAAGAACCTGGAAGAGTTCCTGGGCGCGCCGCTATTCCGTAAAGAGAAAGTGCTTAAAGGCGAAGGGGTGGTGACAGGCCTTGCTTGGACCTCGATGGGTGGCGCTACCTTGCCTATTGAGGCAGGCAAAGTCCACTCGTTAGATCGTGGCTTCAAGCTGACCGGTAAATTGGGCGACGTGATGAAAGAGTCGGCTAATATCGCCTACAGCTATACGCTTGGCCATTTGGCTGAGTATGGAGCCGATGCTGACTTCTTTGACTCCGCTTTTGTACACCTGCACGTACCGGAAGGGGCGACGCCCAAGGATGGTCCGTCGGCAGGCGTGACCATGACGACTGCACTGCTGTCGCTGGCTAAACATCAGTCGATTAACCGCCCGCTGGCGATGACTGGGGAACTAACCCTTACCGGCCAGGTATTGCCAGTCGGTGGTATTAGAGAAAAAATCATTGCAGCACGGCGCAGCGATATTTTTGAGGTCATTTTGCCTGAGGCTAACCGCCGTGATTACGAAGAGCTGCCCGAGTACCTGAAAGAGGGTATGACGGTTCACTTCGCTAACCGTTATCGGGATGTTGCTAACGTGGTATTTAAGTAGCTCTCTTCGCTGGTTTTTGCTTTAGGCAATAGGGTTTGATTAGCGCCGCTCTGAAAAGAGCGGCGCTTTTTTACATCTGTTTACTGGTGAAAAGCATCGCTTAACCTGGATAATAGTGAAAAATCAAAATATTAAAAAATAGCTACCCTGGGGAACCTTCTATGCGCAACAACCAGCCCGTTACCCAACGCGAATATGTGCTTGAGGAAGAAACCGTACTTATTTCACGTACGGATTTGAAAGGCAACATTACTTATACTAACGCGGCCTTTGTGGAGGTCAGCGGCTATACGAGAGACGAGTTACTTGGCGCACCCCATAATCTAATACGCCACCCGGATATGCCTGAAGCCGCTTATGCGAACTTTTGGAAAACCATTCAAGCGGGTAAAACCTGGCAGGGAACGGTTAAAAACCGACGTAAGAATGGCGACCACTACTGGGTGCATGCCACCGTAGCACCGCTGCGCGACGGTGACCGCATTGTTGGCTACACCTCGCTGCGCCGCAAGGCAGGAGCGAAACGTGTCGCGTTGGCAGAGCAGGTCTATGCCGAGATACGTGAGAAAGGCAAATCCCGCCGCTATGCTCTCCACCAAGGGGCGTTAACACGCCGAGGCCTTGGCGGCTTTTTTGCCCGCTTTCAGTTTACCAGCCTGAAGGCCAAGTTGACTGGCATGGTAGTGGCGTCTTTGCTGCTGTTGGGGTTAGCGGGCGGCTTGGGGGTGTATGGCCTAGTGGTATCCGGTGAGCGTCTGGATACGCTTAATCGTTCAGGTTTGGAGGCGGTGGCGGAACTACAGCGTCTAGAACGCCAGCTAGGTAGGTCCGTTGAGTTGCTAGAGCCTGCCGTGCGCAACCCCAGGCGGGTGGATTTGGAGGCCTTATCAGCCTCTCTAGAGAGTGGCAGCCAATCCATATATAGCTTATGGGAGTCGTATCGTGCCACCAGCCATGCGGCTCCAGATGCACTACAGACATTCAATGAGGCGTTGACACGTTGGAATGACGGCGTCACCTCTGCCGCCACGGCGATAGAGCAGGCGCAAGGGTTTGCTGCGTTTGAGGCCTTTAATGACATCGTAAAACCCACCACCGATCAACTGCGTGAACTGAGCAGCCAACTGGTCAGTGAAGAGCGCGCAGGAGCGCAGGCGCTGGTGGCTGAAGCTCAGCAAGGGCGTCACTATATGTTGATTGCTCAACTGGTGCTGATGTTAATTGGCCTGCTCATTATGGTCGGCTTGAGCGTGGTGATATTTAAATCGGTGTTACGCGGCTTGGAAGGCGCAAGGCATATGACCTTCCAAATCGCCGCAGGTAATCTGGCTGCCCGGGAGCGCCGCCAAAGTAATGATGAGCTAGGTGAGCTGCTCTATTCGCTGGATACCATGCGGTTTAGCTTGGCCAGTATCGTCAGCGATCTGGAAAACCGAGTCTCCGTAGTGACGCCTGCTATTCAGCGGATTGCGGCTGAAAACGAAGAGCTGGCGTCACGCACCGAACAGCAGGCTTCCTCGCTGCAGCAAACTGCCTCTAGCATGGAGGAGATGACCTCTACCGTGCAGCAAAATACTGATAATGCGCGTCAAGCTACCGAGCTTGCTCAACAAAATGCTACTAGTACCCGCGATACCCGCCAGCAGATGGAACAATTGGTAGAGCGCATGCAGCGCATCGCCAAAAGTGCTGAGAAGATGACCGAAATGATCGGTGTCATCGATAGCATTGCTTTTCAAACTAACATTCTGGCGCTCAATGCCTCCGTCGAGGCCGCCCGAGCCGGTGAGCATGGCCGCGGGTTTGCAGTGGTGGCAAGCGAAGTGCGCACGCTGGCAAGCCGCAGCGCCAATGCCTCTCAAGAAATTCGCAAAATGATCGACAGTACCTCGCAAGAGGTCAGTGGTGGTCGTAGTGCTGTTGAACAGGCTGAGCATGCCATCGAAAATGTAATGAAGCAGGTTAATCGAGTGAGCGAGCTGATGGCCTCTATTAGCACTGCCTCAAGCGAGCAGAGTAGCGGTATCGGCCAGATCAATTCGGCCATTGCCGAGATGGATGGCGTCACCCAGCAAAATGCCTCGAAAGTGCAGTCCATAGCAGCATCAGCAGATAATCTTGCCCTAGAAGCGTTTGAGCTAGCCAATGTGGTCGATGCTTTCCGCCTGGAAGGAGCGCAGGCGGAAAGTACGAGTGTGGCTCGTGAGAAGCTTGGCAACGTTCAGAAAATGGCCAAGCAAGCAGCGCCTCGTCTGACGAATAGCAAGCCGTCTAAGCAGCAGGCCAGCATGCAAAGCTCCAGCGCAAGCACCAATGAGTGGGATGAATTTTAACCCCTGTTAACCAGCATCTACTCAAACCAAAGCAGACCGCTTGAATATGCCACCCTTACGGTGGCATATTTTTTGCCTATTTAATTAATACAAGCGTATTAAATAGGCTTAGTAGCTCTGGCCGCCAAGCCATCGGCAAAACATGCCTTCCTTAGAAAAACATGTCTTTTAAAAAAAGGCATATAAAAAGTAGGGGTTCTTAATGAGCACATCCAGCCAAGCAACGTTTGAGCTTTCAGACGATCAAGTGTTGATTTCACGCTCTGATCGTCAGGGAAAGATTACCTACGTCAACCAGACCTTTATAGAAGTGAGTGGTTACTCGCAGGCAGAGCTAATGGGGGAGGCTCATAGCATTTTTCGCGATCCGGAAATGCCATCGCTGGTGTTTAAAAATATGTGGGACACCATCGAGAAAGGAAAAACTTGGCAAGGGGTGGTGAAAAACCGCTGTAAGAATGGTGATACTTACTGGGTACACACCACGGTAGCGCCGCTGCTGGATGGTGTACGTGTGGTTGGCTATACCGCTATTCGCCGTAAAGCAGCACAAAAAGCCATTGCTCGCGCGGTAAAGGGGTACGGCGCTATGCAGCACGGGCGGGGGAGAGGCTTTGCGCTCCATTATGGTGCATTACGCCGCACGGGGCTGCGCGGTTGGGTGCAACGCTTTAGCTTTAGCAGTATGCAAGCTAAGCTCATGGGCATGGTGGTGGCTGCGATTGTGCTGCTAACCGTGGCAGGAGCAGCCGGTGTTTATGGCTTGACCAGCTCAGCCGAGCGACTGCGTATCCTTAACCAAACCGGACTTGAAGGGGTAGCCGATCTTCAACAAATCGAGCAAGGTGCCGCACAGCTATTGCAGGCACTAGAGCCCGCAGTGCGCAACCCCCGCCGAGCTGATTTAGACCTACTTGAAGAGCAGTTAACCACGCTCCAAGCCGATATCAACCAAACATGGCAAGGCTTTACCGATGAGCGTACGGAAGCCAGCGGCGTGCAGCAGGGGCTCACGGCGCATTTGGCCACATTTTTAACCGGTGCTGAAACGGCCTTTACTGCTATACGCGATGGAAATGGGTTTGCCGCCTTTGAGGCGTTTAACGATGTGGTGAAGCCCACCTCAGACAGCATTAGTGCCACCATTAATTTGCTAGTGGATAACGAACGTGCCGCTGCCCAAGCGTTAATGGCCAATGCGGAGCGTCAGCAGCAGTGGCTACTATGGGGGCAGTTAGGCGTTCTGTTGTTCGGCATTATCTTGATGGTTTGGCTGAGTGTGGCCGTCCTGAAATCATTGCTGAAGTCGCTGAACGAAGCCCGCCGTGTCACCTTCCAAATTGCAGCGGGCAACCTTGCCAATCGGGTGACCCTCAAGCGTGATGATGAGCTGGGTGAACTGTTGGCATCTCTGGAAACGATGCGGGCCAGCTTGTCAGGGCTGATTACTGAGGTAGGCAGTAAGGTAGAGGTCGTTACCCCCGCTTCGGAGCATATTAAGCAGCAGAATGAGGAATTGGCTTCCCGCACCGAGCAGCAGGCTTCCTCGCTGCAGCAAACTGCCTCCAGCATGGATCAAATGACCGCGACGGTTCAGCAAAATACCGAAAATGCCCGCCAAGCCAACCAGCTTGCGATGCAAAATGCGACCACCAGCCGCGAAACAGGCGAACGCATGCAGGCGCTTGTGGAGCGCATGGAACGAATTGCCGAGAGTGCCAATAAGATGAACGATATCATCACGGTGATTGACGGCATCGCCTTCCAGACCAACATCCTGGCGCTGAATGCCTCGGTGGAAGCTGCTCGAGCGGGTGAACAGGGCCGCGGTTTTGCCGTGGTCGCCAATGAAGTACGTAACTTGGCTGGCCGCAGTGCCGATGCTGCGGGTGAGATCCGCCGTTTGATCGATACCTCCTCCCAGGAAATTGCCGGAGGTGCTGACGCTGTGAAAGAGGCCGAGCAGGCTATTGATCAGGTGGTCAATCAGGTCATGCGCGTGAGTGATATCATGGGAGAGATCAGCACCGCCTCTGACGAGCAGAGTAGTGGTATCGCTCAGATCAATACGGCGGTCTCTGAAATGGATCACGTCACACAGCAGAACGCTAGCAAGGTTCAATCAATTTCCAGTGCTGCACAGCGCTTAACCAACGAAGCGTTGGACCTGGCTAACGTGATTGCTGCGTTCCGTTTGGAAGGGGCGGGCGAAGAGAGTAGTGAAACGGCTCGTCAGCGTTTGTCTCGGGACAGTTCACTGATGCCGAGCCTGTCACACCAGGACCCCTCACAACAAAACCTTTCACCGCCAAAAGAGCCGCGTTCGGCACTGAAGCGCCCTGCAGCCGCTGTTGCTGAAGAGGAGTGGGAAACCTTCTAATAACCGACGGGCGGCTTCCTCCCGCCTTTGGTTGCCCTCTACATCTAGTCTCAGCGGTGCGCTCATGCCACAATCTAAGGCCGCTGGATTCAACTGCCTGCCGCCATGTATGCGGCAGGCCATGATAAAGATGTAGAGGACACCATGCCCGAGTATCGCTCCCGTACCACCACCGCTGGCCGCAATATGGCTGGCGCCCGTGCCCTTTGGCGTGCCACCGGTATGAAAGATGACGACTTTCATAAGCCGATTATTGCGGTCGCCAACTCCTTCACCCAGTTTGTACCCGGTCATGTGCATCTAAAAGACATGGGCCAGCTGGTGGCGCGTGAGATTGAAAAAGCGGGCGGCGTAGCCAAAGAGTTCAACACCATCGCCGTGGACGACGGCATCGCCATGGGTCATGACGGCATGCTCTATTCGCTGCCGAGCCGCGATATCATTGCCGACAGCGTCGAGTACATGTGTAACGCCCACTGTGCCGATGCGCTGGTATGTATCTCCAACTGCGACAAAATCACCCCAGGAATGCTGATGGCCGCGATGCGCCTCAATATTCCGGTGATTTTTGTATCAGGTGGCCCGATGGAAGCCGGTAAAACCAAACTGCTCAACCACGGCCTAGACTTGGTAGATGCAATGGTCATGGCTGCCGATGACAGCGTGGATGATGAAACGCTGGCGGAAGTAGAGCGCAGTGCTTGCCCCACCTGCGGTAGCTGTTCAGGTATGTTCACCGCCAACTCCATGAACTGCTTAATGGAAGCATTGGGGCTGGCGCTACCCGGTAACGGCACCGTGCTGGCAACCCATTCAGACCGTCGTCGGCTGTTTGAAAATGCCGGTCAACGTATTGTCGAACTCGCTAAACGTTTCTACGAAGGCGACGAGGCCCACCTGTTGCCCCGTGCGATTGGCAATAAGTCGGCGTTTAAAAACGCCATGACGCTCGACATCGCCATGGGCGGCTCCACCAATACCATTCTTCACCTATTAGCAGCCGCCCAGGAAGCAGAAGTTGACTTCACTATGGCGGATATCGACCGCCTTTCCCGTGAAGTGCCGCAGCTGTGTAAAGTGGCTCCTAATACCCAGAAGTACCATATCGAAGATGTGCACCGCGCGGGTGGCATTATGGCCATCTTGGGTGAGCTGGACCGGGCAGGCGTGCTGGATACCTCCGTACCGACTGTCTATGGCGATAGCCTGAAGGCCGCGCTGGAAGAGTGGGATATCATGCGCTCGCCTAGCTCAGAAGTGGTTGAGTTCTTTAAGGCTGGCCCTGGCGGTGTACCGACTCAAACCGCTTTCTCCCAAAGCGCCCGCTGGCCAAGCCTGGATGGCGACCGCGCCACCGGCTGTATACGCGATTTGGAGCACGCGTTCTCCCGCGAGGGCGGTTTGGCCGTGCTGTACGGCAATATCGCGCTGGATGGCTGCGTGGTGAAAACCGCAGGGGTTGATGACTCCATTTTGGTATTTGAAGGCAAAGCCCACGTGGTGGAGTCTCAAGACCAAGCGGTGGCCAACGTGTTAGATGGCAAAGTGAAAGAGGGCGATGTGGTCGTCATCCGCTACGAAGGCCCCAAAGGCGGCCCCGGTATGCAGGAGATGCTGTACCCGACCTCTTACCTGAAATCGAAAGGGTTGGGTAAGGCCTGTGCACTGCTCACCGATGGTCGTTTCTCCGGCGGCACATCAGGCCTGTCGATTGGGCATGTTTCCCCGGAAGCGGCAGCAGGGGGCGCCATTGGTTTGGTCGAGCAAGGGGATACCATCCTGATCGACATTCCCAACCGCTCGATCAACGTGCAGCTGAGCGACGCCGAGCTGGCCAAACGCCGGGAAGCGATGGACGCCAAAGGCAAAGACGCCTGGAAACCGGTCGAACAGCGCCCACGTAAGGTCACTCCAGCGCTCAAGGCCTATGCGCTACTCGCCACCTCCGCCGACAAAGGCGCGGTACGCGACCTCTCCAAGCTGGATTAAGCGACATCACAGCCCGTCTCGTACGGGCTGTTTTTTTGCCAACCTGAACCGTCACATCGACTAAGGATTGTAATGAAGGCGATCATCAACGTTGGCCTTGTTGGCTATGGGTTTGCAAGCAAGACGTTTCACGCCCCTTTGATTCAAGCGACCGAAGGGCTAGATTTAGTGGCCGTTTCCTCAAGCGATGCGGCCAAGGTGAAGGCGGACCTGCCCAATGTGGAAATAGAGAGCCAAGCGCTGGCACTATGTAAGCGCCCTGACCTTGATCTCATTGTAATTCCCACGCCGAACGATACCCACTTCCCCTTAGCCAAAGCAGCGCTCGCTGCGGGCAAGCATGTGGTAGTGGATAAACCCTTTACCGTCACGCTCTCAGAAGCAAAACAGCTAAAAGCCCTGGCGGTGGATAAAGAACGGCTGATTTCGGTATTTCATAATCGCCGCTGGGATAGTGACTTCCTGACCATTCAAGCGCTCTTAAAGAAAGGCACGCTAGGACGCATGACCGGCTTTGAGTCGCGCTTTGATCGCTTTCGCCCTGAAGTGCGTGACCGCTGGCGGGAAAAAGCCACCCCAGGGGGCGGTATTTGGTACGACCTAGGCCCGCACCTGCTAGATCAGGCCTGCGAGCTATTCGGCACGCCCAACGCCATTTTGCTAGAGCTAGGTGTACGCCGTGACGGCGCCAAAGCCGATGACGACTTCCTGGCCTTGCTGGAGTACGACGGTTTCCGAGTGAGCTTGAGTGCCGGTACGCTGGTGGCAGAACCCACGCCGCGCTACCGCATTCATGGCACCAAAGGCAGCTATATCAAGTACGGCTTAGACCCGCAGGAAGATCGTTTGAAAGCCGGGGAAACGCCGTCTTCAGCCTGGGGAGAAGATAGCCCTGGAACGCTGACCCTGCGCGAGGGAGAAGGCGAAGACGCGCCGCTCGTCCGTCACGACCACCCCACATTGCCCGGCGACTATCTCGCCTATTACCAAGGGGTAAGCGCGGCGATTCGTGATAAAGCGCCGCTTCCCGTGGATATCGATGACGCCTTGCGTTGCATGGCACTGCTGGAGGCAGGTTTGGACAGCCACCGCCAGCGCCGTTGGATAGCGCTGAAGCATCATCTTTAGCGTCTGCGCTTTCTAAGCATTAAGGGTGCCGCGTGGGCACCCTGTCTATTTATCTCATGCTTTACAGCAAATCCATCTCGCTGCTGCGCTTCTCTTCGCGCAGCTTATCCCGCGCAATATAGAGCGCAGCGATGGCGCGGGCTTCATGGAAGTCTTCGCGCATGAGTAGGGCAGGCAGCTCTTCGATGGCATGGGTCTCTACAATCAGCGGTTCGGGCTCGTCACCCGGTAAGCGTTTGGGGTAGAGGTCCGTTGCCATTAGCACCTGCATGCGGTGGCGCATATAGTTGGGCGCTAGCGACAGCTCCACCAACGGCTCAATGCGGTGCGCACCGAAGCCGCACTCCTCCATCAGCTCGCGGTTGGCGGCGGTAATGATGTCTTCGCCTGGGTCGACTAAGCCTTTTGGCAAGGTCAGTACATAGTCCTCAAACCCCGCAGCATACTCCCGAATGAGCAGCACGTGGTCCGGGTCGGGCATGGCAATAATCATCACCGCGCCGCGATCAGCACCGGTTAAACGCTCAAACTGTCGCTCTTCCCCATTAGAGAAGCGCAAATCCAGTGACTCAATTTGAAATAAACGGCTTTGGGCGACGCGCTGGCGGCCTAAGATTTGCGGCTTGCGCGGATAGCCGGTTGGCGTATCGCCTGTTGCTGTATCGTCGCGTGACATCATGCCTCCGTGGCTGCAAAAAACGGGTTACGCTACAATAGCACGCTTACTCTTTAAGACTGGAGCGGCAATGATTGATTGGCGCGAGATCGATACCGTCCTACTTGATATGGACGGCACGCTGCTGGACCTTCACTTCGACAGCCACTTTTGGCTTGAGCACCTGCCTCGGCGCTACGTAGAGCTGCACCAGCTTGATCAGGCCAGCCAGGAGGCCCTCAAGGCGCGTATCATGGGTGAGCAGGGCACACTGAACTGGTACAGCCTTGCCTACTGGAGCCGCGAGCTCAACGTGGATATCGTCGCGCTCAAGCGCGAAGTGCAGCACTTGATTGGGCTACGCAGCGATGCTTTAGACTTTCTAACATGGCTCAAGCAAGCGCATCCTCGCGTGGTGCTCGCTACCAACGCCGACCGCGCCAGCCTAGCGTTAAAACTGCCGCTGACAGGGTTGGAAAACTACCTAGACGCCATCATCTCATCAGAAGACGTGGGGGCTGCGAAAGAGGAGCAAGCCTTCTGGTTTGCACTTCAAGAACGCGAGCCATTCGATCCCGCCCGCACCCTGTTTATTGATGATAATGCCCGGGTGCTAGAGAGCGCTCGCGAGTTTGGCATCAAGCATCTGTTAGGGATTAAGCAGCCTGACAGCCAGCGCCCAGAGAAAGAGCTACAGGAATTTATTGCCCTTGACCGATTTGCCCAGCTGCTACCCGCAGAGTTGCCAGGGCAACGCTCACACATCTGAGTTCACACACATTAGGAGAGCGTGAATGAGTGACAGCGTTCGCTTGGATAAGTGGCTATGGGCAGCGCGGTTTTTTAAAACCCGTGCTCTGGCCAAAAAAGCCATTGAAGGCGGCAAAGTCCATTACGACGGAGCTCGTGTAAAAACCAGTAAGAACGTTGAGCTGGGTGCGCTGATCCGTGTGCCGCAAGGCTGGGATATCTTCGAGGTGGAAGTTACCGCGCTATCCGACCAGCGTCGAGGCGCACCGGAAGCGCGTAAGCTCTATGCGGAAACCGAAGAGAGCGCTAAACGTCGTGCCAAAGAGGCCGAGGCGCGCCGCTTAACCAACGAAGCCATGCAGCACCCGCTTAAACGCCCTGATAAAAAACAGCGGCGTGATATCCAGCGCTTCCAGCGTCAGCAAGGGGAGTAAGCAGCCGCTTACCCTGCTGTGCTCTCCTACTACTTCTCCTCCTATGGTCTTTTTATGTCTGATCAAATTCAACGTTTTTTGTTTGACCAAACCAACGTGCGTGGCGAGATCGTTACGCTCAGCACGGCTTACCACGAAGTGCTCGACCGCCACGCCTACCCACCCGCAGTTAACCAACTGCTGGGTGAATTGCTAGCGGCGGTCGCCCTATTGACCGATACCGTTAAGCTGGATGGTACGCTCAGTATCGAAGTGCGCGGCCAGGGAGCGCTCGCCCTGTTAATGGCAGAGTCCAACCCCGGCGGCGAGCTGCGGGCCATTGCACGTATTGCCGAAGACGCCGCACTGCCCAGCGAACACGCTAGCTTCCGCGAGCTGGTAGGGGACGGCCAAATCGTGATTACCCTAGACCCTAAAGAGGGGCATCGCTATCAGGGCATCGTCGCGCTGGATCACGATACTCTGGGCGGCTGTCTGGAAGCCTACTTCGGCCAGTCGGAGCAACTGCCCACGCGGCTTTGGCTAGCTGCTGACGGCGAACGGGCAGGAGGGCTACTTCTCCAGCGCTTACCGGATGCGTCGCAAAACCAGGATGTAGACGCCTGGGAGCGCAGCGTTCACCTAGCCGATACCATCAAGCAAGAAGAGCTGCTGGGCTTAGAGCAGCGAGAAGTGCTGTATCGCCTCTATCATGAAGAGACCGTGCGGGTCTTCGACCCCAAAGCGCTGCGCTTTGGATGCACCTGCTCGCGGGAGCGCATGAGTCATGCGCTCTATACCCTTGGCAAGGATGAACTTCGGGGTATTTTGCGCGAACAGGGCGCGATTGACACCCAATGCCACTTTTGTCATACGAAATATCACTACACCGCAGCGGATATTGAAATTTTGTTGGAAGACCCGGGCGCGCCACCGCCGGTGATTCACTAATTGTGTAGTCGGCGCATAGGGCCAGCTCTGTTCAGGTCTTTTGCTGTTACCCTAGAGCACATCGTGCTTTAAGCCGAAAAGCCAAACAGATGTTTGAAAAATATACTGCGCCGCAACACAAAATGTAGTGCTATTGTAGTAGTTTAACTACAAGATATTTGGTAAAAGCCCCCGTTTCCCGGGGGCTTTCTTTTTGCCATAATGCGCCAAACTTCAGCGCACCTAGCCTGCTGTGACCGCTATAACAGGGGCTAGGATGATTTCTTAAGGCGTCGGCGACGCCCGGAAAATTAGAGACCCAGGAATCGACATGACCACGACTCAAGCCGCTCCCCAAGCCCACGTTAATCTCAGCAGCGCCGAACTGATCGAGCGCGCCGTGGCCCGTGGTGAAGGCCGCCTGTCAGCAAACGGTGCCCTGGTGGTAAACACTGGCCTGCGCACTGGGCGTTCACCGAAAGATCGTTATATTGTCGATGAGCCTTCCACCCGTGACAGCATTGATTGGGGCAGCGTTAACCGCCCCTTCGACGCTGAAAAATTCTCAGCTCTTTGGGCGCGGGTTGAAGATCACCTGGGTAACGGCGAGCACTTCATTTCTGAGCTGCACGTGGGCAGCGACGCCACTCACTACCTGCCGGTACGCGTGACCACTGAAACCGCTTGGCAGAACCTGTTTGGTCGCACCATGTTTGTTCGCCCTTTGGCCTACAACCAAGCGGCGAAAGAGGAGTGGACCATTCTTAACGCCGCAGGCTTTGAGTGTGACCCGAACCGCGACGGCACCAATTCCGATGGTTGTGTAATTATCAATTTCGCCGAGCGTAAAGTGCTGATCGCTGGCATGCGCTACGCAGGCGAAATGAAGAAAGCCATGTTCTCTGTGCAGAACTTCCTGCTGCCCGCTTCCGACGTGCTGCCGATGCACTGCTCGGCCAACGTGGGTGAAGACGGCGAAACTTGCCTCTTCTTCGGCCTCTCTGGCACCGGTAAAACCACGCTTTCCGCTGACCAAGCACGCTACTTAATCGGTGATGACGAACACGCCTGGGGTGACGGCATTGTCTTCAACATGGAAGGCGGCTGCTACGCCAAGTGCATCGACCTTTCTGAGAAGAACGAGCCGGTCATCTGGAACGCGATCAAGTTTGGCACCGTGCTGGAAAACGTCGTACTCGACGACCGCCGCGAGCCGGATTATGCCGACGACAGCCTGACTCAGAACTCTCGTGCTGCCTACCCGCTGGAGCACGTTGAGAAGCGCGTCGCAGAAAACCTGGCAGGCGAGCCGAATGCCATCGTCTTCCTGACCTGCGATATGTCGGGCGTTCTGCCGCCGGTCTCCGTGCTGTCGAAAGAAGCGGCGGCTTACCACTTCCTGTCAGGCTACACAGCGAAAGTTGGCTCCACTGAAATGGGCTCTTCCGAAGGCTTGGCGGCGACGTTCTCTACCTGTTTCGGCGCTCCGTTCTTCCCGCGTCCGGCGCGTGAATACGCCGATCTCCTGATCAAGCGAGTGGCGAAGAAAGATGCCCAGGTTTACCTGGTCAACACTGGCTGGACCGGCGGCGCATACGGTGAAGGTGGCTCGCGCTTCTCCATCCCGACCACTCGCGCCATTATCAGTGCTATTCAGTCAGGTATTCTGCGCGATGTGGAAACTCAGCACATCGAAGGCCTGAACCTCGACGTACCGGTCGCCGTGCCGGGTGTAGACTCCAGCCTGCTCAACCCTCGCGAGACCTGGGCAGACCGCGACGCTTATGACCGCCACCTGCAAGAGTTGGCCACCAAGTTCGTTGATAATTTCAAGAAGTTTGAAGGCGTTAACGAAGCCATCATCAAAGCAGGCCCGCAGTTGACATAATTTTTACACCCAAGTGTAAGTTGTCGAACGTACGGACAACTAAGTAGTCAGAAAGGGACAGTGCCACGGCACTGTCCCTTTTTCATATCTGCTTGTTTCTCTTTACTATCCAACCGTTGTCGATGGGAGTTACGCCAATGAAACGTCGTCACTTTTTAGGCTTAGCAGGGTTAACCGGCTTAGCGGGTGTTTTGCCGGGTGTCTCGTTTGGCTTTCCGCGCCTTGATCTTGAGGCTGCCCCAGATTTAGAAAAACTGGAGCTGAGCGAAGATGAATGGCGCGAGCGCCTTTCTGATGATGCCTTTAATGTGCTGCGCGAAGAGGGTACAGAGGCAGCATTCTCAAGCCCGTTGGATAAGCAGTACGATGAAGGCGCATACCACTGTGCAGGCTGCGATTTGCTGCTGTTCACCAGCGCCATGAAGTACGATTCTGGCACTGGCTGGCCGAGCTTCTTCGAACATGTAGAGGGTCACTTACTGACCAAACTGGATTTCAAGCTGGTTTGGCCCCGCACCGAATACCACTGCGCCCGCTGTGGCGGCCACCAGGGCCACGTATTTGAAGATGGCCCAGAACCTACCGGCCTGCGTTGGTGCAATAACGGCGTTGCGCTGCGCTTTGTGCCCGCCTAACGGTGGGGCGAAGGGCAATCCATGCCAGTCTAGGTGGTTTGTGGTACCTTGTCGGCACCTCGAATGCTGCATGAGTTAGTTGCACGTTATGGATGTCAAACAACGCATTACTGCACGCTTGGCCGAAGAGCTAAGCGTCCGGCCTGAACAGGTCGCCGCAACGGTAGAGCTTCTGGATGGTGGCGCTACCGTTCCTTTTATTGCCCGTTACCGTAAAGAAGTCACCGGCGCACTGGATGATACGCAGCTTCGCCAGTTGGACGAACGCCTGCGCTACCTGCGCGAGCTTGAAGAGCGTCGTGAAGCGGTACTGGCCGCCATCGATGAGCAGGGCAAGTTAGACCCCACACTCAAAGCGACCATTCAAGCCGCCGATACCAAGCAGCGTTTGGAAGATTTATACCTCCCCTTCAAGAAAAAGCGCCGCACCAAAGCCCAAATTGCCCGTGAAGCCGGGTTAGAGCCGCTGGCGGATGCGCTGTTAGCGAACCCAACGCTTGACCCCGAAAGTGAAGCCGCCCAATACCTGCGCGAAGCCGAAGGGGATATCCCCGCCATTGAAGATGCCAAGGCGGCGCTTGATGGTGCCAAGCAGATTCTGATGGAGCGCTTTGCAGAAGACCCCGAGCTGATTGGTCAACTGCGGGAGCGGCTATGGCAAGAGGGCGAGCTCAGTGCGCGCGTGCTGGATGGCAAACAGCAGGAGGGCGCGAAGTTCTCCGACTACTTCGAGCACGATGAAAAACTGGCGAAAGTGCCCTCGCATCGGGCGCTGGCCATGTTCCGTGGCCGCAACGAAGGTATCTTAAGCCTAGCGATCCGTTTGCCGGGCGAAGATGACGCACCCATTCACCCCGCCCAAGTGGCGATTGCCAAGCAAGTAGGCATTAGTGATGAGGGGCGCGCGGCGGATAAATGGTTAAGCGAAGTAGTTCGCTGGACCTGGCGTGTGAAGCTTTACACCGCGCTGGAAACTGAGCTGCTGGGCCGCCTGCGTGAACACGCCGAGCAGACCGCCATCGACGTATTTGCCGCTAACCTGAAAGACTTGTTACTGGCAGCGCCTGCCGGGCAGAAAGTAACGCTGGCGCTAGACCCAGGCCTGCGTACTGGCTGTAAAGTAGCGGTGATCGACGCCACCGGTCAGTTTATTGACCAAGCAACGATTTACCCCCATGCGCCGCAAAACCGCTGGGATGAATCGCTTAACGTGCTGGCCAAGTTAGTAAAACAGCACGGTGTGGAGCTGATTGCTGTGGGTAACGGCACCGCCAGCCGCGAAACCGACAAGCTGGCAGGGGAACTGATTAAAGCGCTTGCACCAGAGCACCGGGTCAGCAAAGTGATGGTCTCTGAAGCGGGCGCTTCTGTTTACTCTGCCTCAGAGTATGCTTCCCGCGAGCTGCCGGATCTGGACGTGACGATTCGCGGCGCTGTCTCTATCGCCCGCCGCTTGCAAGACCCCTTGGCCGAGCTGGTGAAGATCGAGCCCAAATCCATCGGTGTGGGCCAGTACCAGCACGATGTTTCCCAAGTGCAGCTCTCTCGCAGCTTGGAAGCCGTGATTGAGGACTGTGTTAACGCCGTGGGCGTGGATCTCAACACCGCGTCCAGCGCGCTGCTTTCCCGTGTGGCAGGCCTAAGCGCCGCTATTGCCGAAAATATCGTCGCCCAGCGCAACCTGCAGGGGGCATTTAAGAGCCGTAAAGAGCTGCTTGAAGTGAGCCGCCTTGGCCCGAAAACCTTCGAGCAGTGCGCAGGCTTTTTGCGTATTAGCAATGCCGAAAATCCGCTGGATGCCAGCGCCGTTCACCCAGAGGCGTATACGCTGGTGGAGCGCATCGCCAAGCAGAATAGCCGTGATGTGAAAGGCCTGATTGGCGACAGCGCCACCCTGAAGGCGCTCAAGCCCGCCGATTTCGCCGATGAGCGTTTTGGTGTGCCGACGGTCAGCGACATCCTCAAAGAGCTGGATAAGCCCGGCCGTGACCCGCGCCCAGAGTTCAAAGCCGCTGAATTCCGCGAGGGCGTCGAAACACTCAAAGACCTCAAGCTCGGCATGGTGCTGGAAGGCACCGTTACCAACGTGACCCACTTCGGGGCATTTGTGGATATTGGCGTTCACCAAGATGGTTTGGTGCATATCTCGGCGCTTTCCGACCGCTTTATCGATGACCCACGTAGCGTTGTTAAGGCGGGTGATATTGTCACGGTGAAAGTGATGAGCGTGGATATTCCGCGTAAACGGGTAGGGCTATCCATGCGTTTGGATGACGAGCCGGAACAGCCCGAAGCACCAGGCAGCACGGCCTCGGCAGCGCCGCACAAACCCGCTCGCAGCAGCCGCCAAGGTGGGCAGCGCCAGGGGAACCAGCAGAGCGAACCCCCTGCTGCGATGGGTGCGCTTGGGGCTGCCTTAATGAAAGCCAAGCGGGGCAAATAGTCGCGCGTCTTGAATATTTAACCATTGCCGCCATATCCTGCTGTCTATTCTCGATTAGAAAGCAGGGTAATGGTTATGGCGATGCCAGTTGACTTCAACAAGGCCTGCTTAATGCAGGCCTTACTAACAAGGAGTGTTCACCTTGTCTGAACCTCTCACTGTGCCATCTTCGCTCACCGCCCAGGTAGAGCGGCTGCTGCCAAGCGCGCGACTTGGGCGCTTAGGGCGCTTGCGTCGCGGGTTGGAGAAAGAGGGTCTGCGTGTTGATGCCAACGGCCATATTGCCCAAACGGCTCATCCGCAGGCGCTGGGGTCAAAACTGACTCATCCGCACATCACCACCGATTACTCTGAGGCGCTGCTGGAGTACATCACTCCGGTGTACTCCGAGCCCAAAGAGGCGCTGGCGTTTTTATCTGATCTGCACACCTTTACCTATCACCACTTGGAAAACGAGTGGATCTGGCCGGGCAGCATGCCCTCGCGGCTTTCAGGTAACGATAGTGTGCCGATTGCAGATTACGGCAGCTCCAACGTGGGCACCATGAAACACGTGTACCGAAAGGGCTTAGACGTACGCTATGGCCGTATTATGCAGGCCATTGCGGGCGTGCATTACAACGTGTCGCTGCCGGAAGATATGTGGCACGCGCTGCGGGAAATGGAAAAAGCCACCAACATCCCGTTTAACGACTACCGCTCGACCCGTTACTTCGGGATGATCCGCCACTTCCGCCGCCATAGCTGGCTGCTGCTCTACCTGTTTGGCGCGTCTCCAGCGATAGATAAAAGCTTCCTGCCGAATGGCCAAGTGCCGGATAAGCTGCAGCCGCTTAGCGACGATACCTACTACGCGCCTTATGCCACCACGCTGCGCATGTCGGATTTGGGCTATCAGAACAAGGTGCAGTCGCAGCTTAAAATTTGCTTCAACTCGCTGTCGAACTACGTCAATACGTTGCGCCATGCCATCTCCACCCCCTGGCCCGACTACGAAGCGCTGGGCGTGAGAAACGGCGACGAGTGGCAGCAGCTTAACGCCAATATCCTGCAGATCGAAAACGAGTACTACAGCGATATTCGGCCCAAGCGCGTAGCCAAGCACAACGAAACGCCAAGCCAGGCGTTGGAGGCCCGAGGCGTCGAATACATCGAAGTGCGCTGCCTGGATCTCAATCCGTTCGACCCGTTGGGCGTCACGGAATCCCAGATGCGCTTTGTCGATACCTTCCTGATGTGGTGCCTACTCAGCGACAGCCCCTGGATTTCCGATGAAGAGTGTGACCGCCTAGACGATAACCGTCGGCTGGTCGTAGAGCGCGGCCGCGACCCGGAACTGCGCCTAACTCGCAATGGGGAATCGGTCACGCTGCCTGCTTGGGGCGAGCAAATTTTTGCTGAAATGGCTGAGGTGGCACGCTTGCTGGATGCTGTCGAGGAGGGCGAACCCCATGCAGCAGCGCTTGAAGCTCTTGCACCACGCTTGAAAGATCCTTCGTTGACCCCCTCGGCGCAAATGCTGGCGCGCTTGCAAGAGAGCAATGGATCACTAAGCGACACGCTACTGAGCATGGCGCAGGCCCAAGCCGATAAGCTGAAAGCCACGCCGATGCTGCGTTCCCGCGAAGCGCTACTCGCTCAACTGATCGACACCTCTCACCAGCAGCAGCGGGATATTGAGGATGCCGACCAAGAGAGCTTTAGCGAGTTCCTAGAGAGTTATTTCACCAAAGCGCGAGAGTCTCGGGCGCTTTCTGCACTGCCACCCGAGGATGCGCAATGACATCATCAGCCATTCGTCCGACGGCGCTCGCCGGTGTCGCGTTTTGCGTACTGATGATGGCCGTAGCGCTGAGCCTTGAGCACATTGTGGGCTTAGAGCCCTGCCCGCTATGTATTTTTCAGCGAGTAGCGGTTATCGCCGCCGGGCTAGTGCTAGCTGTGGCAGCCATTCACAACCCTAAAGGGGGCGTGGGTAGAGGCATTTATGGCTTGTTGGGGCTAGCTGCCGTGGGCACCGGTGCCTTTATCGCCGGGCGTCATGTATGGCTGCAGGGCTTACCAGCAGATGAGGTGCCTAGCTGTGGCCCAGGGCTGGATTACATGATGGATATCCTACCTATGCAGGAAGTCGTCGCCATGGTGCTTACCGGCTCTGGGGAGTGCGCTGAAATCGATTTCATGCTGTTAGGACTATCGCTGCCCGCCTGGACCCTCATCGGCTTTTTATTGCTGGCGTTGGTGCCGCTGCGTATTTTATGGCTAGCTATTAAGCGCTAGGATGGGTAATGGCAGCCGGTAGCCCACCGGCTGCTTAATATCGGCGTTGACTATTGACGGCGCACTATTCAGTATCAAGGAAACCATACCCGCCAAGATTGACAGAGGTAGAGGGAAAGGCGAGTCTAGCCCTGTTAAAGGCGGCTATCTGCAAGGAGAAAGCCCCATGCTCGACGATTGCAAAAATGCCCTGGAGCGCTGGGGAGGCGTACACAGCTTGATTGATCGCTGGCTTGATCAGCGTCGCGCGCTACTCGTGAGCTTTATCGAACTAAAAGAAGCCTGCGATGCGGAGTTGGAAGACGTGAGCAAGGCGCGCATTGATACCTTCAGCGAACTGCTGATGGACTATATCAGTGCTGGGCACTTTGAGATTTACCCGCAGCTTGCGGAAGAAGCGAAAGCCTTTGATGACGAAAGCGCGCTTCACATTGCCGCACAACTGCTAGAGCGCCTGGAAATGTCTACTGCCATGGTGCTGGAGTTTGATGAAGACTTCGCATCCCCGGTGCGCTGCCAACAAAACCTAGCGCGGTTACCCGCTTGGATTGACCGTCTCGCCAAAGGCCTGACTGAACGCTTTGCGCTAGAAGATCAGCTCATTGCTCGTTTGCACGCCGTCCATAGCCCCAAGCAAGTGAAATCTCCCGCCTAATTTTCCGCTAAGGCAGCATTTCTGGCTGCCTTAGCGGATGCTGACTTGCTAATAACTCACTCGCATCCTTAGCGGCGCAGCTTGCCGCCAATCACTAGCATGCAGGGAGTGAGCAGCAGCGTGAGGGCGGTGGCAAAGGTAAGGCCACCGGCAATCGCGCTGGACATCTGGGTCCACCATTGGGCGGAAGGAGCGTTAAAGCCTAGCGCTGGGGCGAACAGGTTAACGTTTACACCCAGCACCATCGGCATTAAGCCCAGCACGGTGGTAATGGCGGTGAGCAGTACGGGCCGCAAGCGCAAGCAGCCTGATTCCAGTGCTGCTTGAACGGATGTCATCCCATCTGCGCGCAGCTCATTGTAGGTATCGATCAATACGATATTGTTGTTCACCACGATCCCTGCCAACGCGATGACCCCCATGCCTACCATCACAATGCCGAACGCTTGGCCGGTGATGAGTAGTCCCATCAATACCCCTGCCGTTGAGAACACAATCGCCGATAGCACCAGCACTGCTTGATAGTAGCTATTGAACTGGGTCACCAAAATCAGTGCCATTAAGCCAATCGCAATCAAAAAAGCGCCCACTAAGAACTGCATCGATTCCTGCTGATCCTCCTGTTCACCGGCCACATTCACCATTAGCCCATCGGGCAGTTGGCCCTGGCCAGCGTCTAGCAGTGCGCGCAGCCGCTCATCGGCTAAGAAGCCTGGGGCTAAGTCGGCTTCCACCGTAATAGCACGGCGGCCATCAATGCGGTTAAGCGTGCCCACTTTTGGTGCAGGAGTAAGCTCCACAAAGTGCGAAATAGGCACCTGCCCCCTTGGGGTATTAATCGTCAAACGCTCAAGCTGGTTTAGCGTGCGCCAGTTTTCTGGCAGGCGAACGCGTATATCCACCTCATCATTCACCGTCGGCGGGCGGTAAGTAGCGACTTGCAGCCCGGTGGTGAGCAGTTGAACGGCACTGCCGATGGTGGTGATATCGGTTCCCATACGGGCAGCGGCTTCGCGATCCACATGCACCTGCCACTCGACGCCCGGCAGGCTGCGGTTATCCTGAATATCGGTAAAGCCGCCAAGGTTGCGCATCATCGCTGTGATTTGATCAACCCCTGCATCGGCAATGTCCGGGTCGGTAGCGCTCACTTCCAGCACAATCGGCTTGCCGCCGCCGGGGCCCATCTCCTGCTCTTGAAACTCCAGGGTAATGCCTGGGATATCCTGGGTGCGCTCAGCCATATCCGCCAGAATAGTGCGAGCAGGACGGCGCTGATACCAGTCGATAAACTGGAACTGCAGCATGCCTATCACATCGCTGCCCATTTGCTGGTCGGGCACAGCGTAAGAGCGGGCGTAGAGCGCCTCCACTTCCCCCATACCACCCAAGCGCTGCTCCACGCGCTGCAATATCGCGTCAGTTTCTTCCGCCGAAAAATCGCCACGGGCGCGTACCAGTACCTGGGCGCTGTCCGGCTCGACACTGGGAAAAAAGTCTACGCCATGGTTAAAGCGTGCATAGCCGGTGTACAGCAGTGCGATGAGCAGTACGGCAAACAGTAGCACCCAGGCTGGGTGCTGCAGGAGACGGCTCAGTATCCGACGGTAACCACGGCCTAGCGCCGTGCTTTCATCTATCGGCCCGGTACCACTGGCATGAGAGGTGCGCGTGAACAGGCGGCCCAGCGTAGGCAAGAACACCAGTGCCATCGCCAAGGAGGCCAGCAGGCATAAAATCACCGTGGCGGGCAGGTACTTCATAAATTGGCCTACCACGCCGGGCCAGAACAGTAGGGGGATAAAGACCACCACGGTCGTCGCGGTGGAGGCGATCACTGGCCAGCTCATACGCGAAGCGGCATTAAGCCACGCCTGATAAGGGGCTTGCCCCTCGTGCAAGTGGCGGTCTGCCAGCTCGCTGACCACTATGGCGCCGTCTACCAACATACCCGCCACCAGGATAAGGGCAAACAGCACCACAATGTTGAGCGTAAAACCGAATGCCCACACCAGCAGGATGCCGGTGAGAAACGCCCCTGGGATGGTCAGCCCTACCAGCAGTGCCATCCGCCAGCCCATCACCGCCACCACCACAATCAGTACCAGCACCACGGCGGTTAACACGTTATTCAGCAGCTCCGAGAGCATGTTCTGCACGGTAACCGACTCATCCAGAATAGTGGTTATCCGTAGCTGTTCGGGCAACAGGTCTTCTGCGAGTGCGAACTGCTCTCGCACCGCTTCAATGGTCGCGATGATGTTGGCCCCAGCGCGTTTGGAGATTTCCAGCACCACGGCGGGCTGGCCATCAATACGGGCAAATCCTTCGGCCTCTTTGTAGGTGGGGTGAATCCAGGCCACATCGCCAAAGGTGACCACTTGATCTCCTTCTACTTTCACCGGCATGTTCATCACGTCGTTTAACGACTCAATAATGCCGGGAACCTTTAACGCTAAACGCCCCGCGCCCGTATCCAGACTGCCTGCGGCGACCAAGCGGTTATTGCGCGATATCTGATTGAACAGGGTGTCGAAATCAACGCCGTAGCTCTCCAGCACCAGCGGGTCGACGACGATCTCCAACAGGTCCTCCCGTTCGCCAGCAATCTCTACCTCGAGCACATCGGCGATGCCTTCGATTTCCTCTTTCAAGCGCCGGGCAATCGTCATCCGCTCCCGGGTATCCAGCTCGCCGGAGAGGCCGATACTCAGAACGGGAAACTCGGAGACGTTAACTTCCATCACCCGTGGCTCTTCCGCTTCATCGGGTAGGCTGCTGCGGGCAATATCGACGCGCTCGCGCACATCGGCCAGGGCGGTGTCTGGGTCAAAACCAGGGTCGAACTCAAGCGTTACCGAGGCGTGGCCTTCACTGGACTGAGCGGTGAATTTACGCAGTCCCTCGATGCCACGCAGCTCCTGCTCCATGGGGCGGACCAGTAGGCGCTCGCCATCTTCGGGGCTGACGCCCTCCAGCGCGAGAGAGACGTAGATAATCGGAATGGTAACGTCGGGGTTGGCTTCTTTGGGAATCGCCTGCCATGCGGCAGTGCCCGCCAGTAGCAGCCCTACCAGTAGCAGCAGCGTGGTACGGGTATGGGTGAGGGCGGCATTAATTAACTGGCGCATGTCCACCTTCCTGGGCAGGCACGGGGGTTACCGCTTCGCCGGGGCTGACCAAGCCAGCGCCAAGGGTAATCAGCGTGACCGGATCAGGCAGCCCGGTGACATAGGCACGCTGGGTATCTGCACTGATCAGTTCCACGGCGGTTTGCACCACGCGGTTCTCTTCATCCAGATGCTTGATGGCTAACTGGCCCTGCTCATCCAAGCTAAAGAGCGCAGGGGAGAGGGAATGTACCTGGCGGGGAGATTGGGTAATCGTAAACTCAGCGCTACTGCCCGCTAATCGTTGACGCTCTGGGTTGTCCAGCGACACTTCGATATAGAACGTGCGCGTAGCCTCTTCTGCCCGGCTGCTGATATAGCTAACCTCACCCGTTAAGGAGTCACCGTTAAGTAGTCTTGCGGTAACGGGTAAGCCAACGCTCAATTCGCCGACCTGTTGCTGTGAAGCCCAGGCAGTGCCGGTTAAGCGACGATCATCAATCAAGCGAGCCCACTCCTCGCCTGGCTGGAGTAGGTCGCCAAGCTCTACCTGTATTCGGTCGAGGGTGCCGTCAAAAGGCGCTGTTGGGCGGGTGTCTTGCAGCTGTTTCTCTAGCTGCGCCACCTGCGCCGCGCTGGCGCTGAGCGCGCTTTGCAGGCGCAGCAGCTCCGGCTGTGAAATCAGCTCACGACGGCGTAGGTTCTGGGCGCCCGCGTACTCGGCTTCGGCCAGCGCCAGCTCATCTCTGGCCTGCTGCAAACGCTGGGGCAGGGCGTCGTTATCCAGCACTAGTAGCGTATCCCCTTGGCGAACGCTTTCCCCCTGCTCAATCGGCTTCTCTGCTACGTAACCCGCGACGTTGGCACGCAGCACCGTTTCGCGATCAGCGGTTAGCTGGCCCTGCAGCACTTGTTGGGGAATATAAGGCGTGCTCTGCTGAATGCTGATTTCTACTCGTGGCAGGGCATCGCGCTCCTCCGCTGCCGAGTCGGGGGGAGTGGATTGAAAACGCTGAAAATCGCCAACGGCCAGCCATACCACTAACGCCAGCACCAGCAGGCTAGCCAGCGCGTAAGAGGGGGGGATTCGTCGCATGGAGAGTCACTATTCCAAAAGGTCACAAAGATACATAGCGCGGTAAGGATGGGCCCGCAGCCCGTGACACCATAGCGCAACTGGCCGTACTCAGCGAGTACCAAGCCCGCTCGGGAATGGGTAGTCGTCTCATGTCTGATTGAGTTTTTAGGCATCTGGGCATAACATCATGTCGCTAATCTTTACCAGGCGAACCTCCAATAGGCGAACCATCAAGGAGCAATGATGAAAGATCCAGTACGTATTGCGATTACCGGCGGTGCCGGCCAGATCAGCTACTCTTTAATTTTCCGCATTGCCGCTGGCGATATGCTAGGGCCGGATCAGCCTGTCATTCTCCAGCTTCTCGAAATTCCGCAAGCAATGGACGCGCTGAATGGCGTGGTCATGGAAGTGAACGACTGTGCATTCCCGCTGGTGCAGGATATCGTTGCTACTGACGATCCGAACGTTGCGTTCAAAGATGCTGACTTCGCTCTGCTGGTAGGTGCACGTCCGCGTGGCCCGGGTATGGAGCGTAAAGATCTGCTGGAAGCCAACGCCGCGATCTTCTCTGTACAGGGTAAAGCACTGAACGACCATGCTAGCCGTGATGTGAAAGTGCTGGTCGTCGGCAACCCTGCCAACACCAACGCACTGATTGCTTCCTGCAACGCGCCGGATCTGGACGCTGGTCAGTTCACTGCCATGACGCGTCTGGACCACAACCGCGCGCTGACCCAGCTGGCTCAGAAAACCGGCAAGCACGTCACTGACGTTGAAAACATGATCATCTGGGGCAACCACAGTGCCACCCAGTACCCGGATCTGGCCCAGTGCAAAGTAGACGGCAAAGCCGCTTTCGATCTGGTTGAGCGTGACTGGTACGAAAACGACTTCATCCCGACTATACAGCAGCGCGGTGCCGCGATCATCAAAGCGCGCGGTGCTTCCTCTGCCGCTTCTGCTGCGTCATCTGCCATCGACCACATGCGCGATTGGGCGCTGGGTTGCGAAGGCATCGTCAGCATGGCGATTCCTTCCGACGGCAGCTACGGCATCGCCGAAGGCATCATCTACTCCTACCCGGTTCGCTGCCAGGGTGGCAAATACGAAATCGTACAAGGTTTCGAGCTGGACGAGTTCAGCAAAGAGAAGATGCAAGCCACCGAGAAAGAACTGCGTGAAGAGCGTGCTGCTGTTGAGCATCTGCTCGGCTAAACGTGCCTACTAGCACTCTTAAATGAGCGCTTAGTTAGCAAAAAAACCGCCAGCTCAGCGCTGGCGGGGTTTTTTGTTACGTCTTACTACTCAATTAGTCCCGCAGGCTCATGATCCGCCAATGGCGCTCTTCTGCCACTTTACGCAGGGTGTCATCTGGGTCGACGGCAACCGGGTGATCAACTTTCTCAAGTAGCGGTAGATCGTTGTGAGAATCGCTATAGAACCACGCGCCGTCCATGGTGATATCTTGGGCTTCTAGCCACGCTTGTAGGCGGATGACTTTACCCTCGCGGTAACTGGGCACGCCGTCAACACGGCCGGTATAGCGGCCATCGACCATTTCCGGGTCTACAGCGATTAAATCATCAACACCTAAGCGCTCGGCAATGGGGCCGGTAATAAAACGGTTGGTGGCAGTGATAATCAGCATCGTATCGCCTTTGGTGCGGTGGCGGGCCAGCAGCTCCTCGGCTTTGGGCAGAATATGCGGCTCAATTTTGCTCGCCATAAACTGCTGATGCCACGCCGCCAGCTGCTCCGGCGTGTTTTCAGCCAGCGGTTTCAGCGCCATTTCCAAAAATGCCGCCATATCCAGAGTGCCCGCGTTGTAATCGGCCATAAAGCGCTCGTTGGCTTCACGATAGGCAACCGGATCAACCGCCCCTTGCTCGAGTAAGAACTCCCCCCAGGCATGATCGCTATCGATAGATAGCAGCGTATTATCCAAATCGAAAATGGCCAGACTCACGGCGCTCCCCTTATGGTTAATGTTGGACGTTGGTCGTCGGACACAAAGCGCCGGATTATCGCAGAGTCACCTAGGTTTCACCACTTAGCGTGATATTGTATTGATACGCTTGTCTCCCTTGTGGAAAAATGGGCATAACTGAAAATTTATGAAGGTGATGTCCGTGATCGACGCTGACGGCTTTCGCCCTAATGTTGGCATTATCATTGCCAATAGCCAGGGGCAGCTGCTTTGGGCGCGTCGTGTAGGACAAAATGCGTGGCAATTTCCCCAGGGAGGCATTAAGGCAAGCGAGACGCCACAACAAGCGCTTTTTCGTGAACTCCACGAAGAGATCGGCCTAACCGCCGACGATGTTGATATTGTCGCCTGCACCCGGGGCTGGCTGCGCTACCGTCTGCCACGACGCATGATTCGTACCCACTCAAGGCCAGTGTGTATTGGCCAAAAACAGAAGTGGTTTTTACTAAAAATTCGTTGCCAAGAAAACCGTATTTGTATGACGGCCACGCCCAAGCCGGAATTCGACGGTTGGCGATGGGTTAGCTACTGGTACCCGTTAGGGCAAGTAGTGCCGTTTAAACGAGAGGTCTATCGGCGTGCGCTAAGAGAGCTTTCTCCTCGCGTGCAGCGCTTGGCACAAGATAACGAAGGATAACGCGCGCATCATTGCAGGATAAAAGCAGTGTTAGCCCAGCCGGACAATCCCTCAGCGAGGCAAATAATAGTGAATAGGAAAACGTCCATGCTTGAGGTGCTGCGACGCGTTATTCAAGAAGTGAATGGCGCACGGAACCTCGACGCCGCGCTGTCGACCATGGTTCGCCGCATACGCAAAGCCATGCAGACCGATGTTTGCTCTTTTTATCTTTACGATAAAGAACTGGAGTCGTTGGTTCTGATGGAAACCATTGGCCTGCGTACCCAAGCCGTTGGCCGCGTAGTGCTGCCGTTAGGCGAAGGCTTGGTGGGTCTGGTGGCTAAACGCAGCGAACCGCTGAATCTGGAAGATGCCCAGTCGCACTCCCATTTCCGCTACTTTGAAGCGACCGGTGAAGAGCGTTATTCAAGCTTTCTTGGGGTGCCGATTATCCACCAGCGCCACATGTTGGGGGTGCTGGTGGTGCAGCAGGCGGAAAAGCGCCGCTACGATGACGAAGATGAAGCCTTCCTGGTCACCATGGCTGCACAGCTTGCGGGCGTGCTGGCTCATGCCTTAGCCACCGGTAATCTCACTCGCCCCGCGCTACCCGGTGGCCAGGCGATGTTCAAAGGGGTCGCGGCCTCGCCCGGCATGGCCATGGGCGAAGCCGTGGTGATCACTCCTCCCGCCGACCTCAATAGCGTTCCTGATCTTATTCCCAGAGACCAGGAGTACGAAATTGCCCGGCTAAAAGAGGCCATCGGCAAAGCCCGCGATGAAATTCGTGCCGCTGCAGAGCGTTTGGTTAACCGGATCTCTTCCCAGGAGCTAGCGCTGTTTGATGTTTATCAACAGATGCTGGGAGAAGCCGCGCTCTCTGAAGAGGTGGAAAAGCGCATTCGCGAAGGCCAGTGGGCGCCGGGGGCGCTCGCCGATGTCGTTCGCCGCCATGTGCAATACCTAGAACGTGTCGATGATGACTACCTGCGCGAGCGGGCAGCAGATATTCGCGACCTGGGCCGTCGCGTGTTGGCGCATCTGCAAGAAGATACGCCTTCCACGCCGGAAACCTATCCAGACAACGCCATTTTAGTTGGCGATGAAATCAGTGTGGCCATGCTGGGCGAAGTGCCGCGCGACAAGCTAAAAGGATTGGTGTCGGTACGTGGTTCCAGTACGTCTCACGTGGCGATTGTCGCCCGTGCCATGGGCATTCCCACGGTATTAGGAATGGTAGACCTGCCGCTGCCACGCCTGAACGGTGCGCCCGTGGTGTTAGATGGCCACCGGGGGCGGCTATTTGTGCGTCCTGCCGCCGAGCTGCAAACCCGCTACGCCAGCCTGATTGCCGAAGAGAAAGTGCTCAGCGAAGTGCTGGAGCATGAACAGGATCTGCCCAGTAGAACCCCCGACGGCCATGAAATGCCGCTGATGGTGAATACTGGCTTGGCGGTGGATGCCTCTGCACTGCTGAAAAGCCGCATTGGCGGGGTAGGTCTCTACCGCACCGAAGTGCCATTTATGATTACCGAGCGCTTCCCAGGTGAAAAAGAGCAGATGCGCATGTACCGCGAGCAGTTGGAAGGCTTTGCGCCGCTGCCGGTGGTGATGCGTACTCTAGATATCGGTGGCGACAAAGATTTGCCCTATTTCCCGATTGAGGAAGCCAACCCGTTCCTGGGCTGGCGGGGCATGCGCGTTACCCTGGATCATCCTGAAGTTCTGATGGTACAGCTGCGCGCCATGCTTAAAGCCTCCCACGATTTAGGCAATCTCTACGTGCTGTTCCCCATGATCACCAATGTGGAGGAGGTCGATGAGGCAATACGGCTGCTTGATCGCGCCATCTTAGAGTTGGGCGAAGAGGGCATTAAGGTTGAGCGGCCAAAAGTGGGGGTCATGATTGAAGTGCCCGCGACTATTTATCAAATGGACGCGCTGGCTAAGCGTGTCGATTTTTTCTCGGTAGGCAGTAATGACCTTACCCAGTACCTGCTAGCGGTGGATCGTAACAATCCGCGGGTCTCTAGCCTGTACGACGCGCTACACCCGGCACTGCTGGGCGCATTACAAGAGCTCGCCCAAGATGCCAAGCGGTTGAATAAACCTATTTCGCTGTGCGGTGAGCTGGCAGGCGACCCAGCAGGCGCGCTGCTATTGATGGCTATGGGCTTTACCAGCCTTTCCATGAACGCACCCAGCTTGCCAAAAGTGCGTGCCGCGATTCGTCGGGTCACGCTGGCCGATGCACAAACGCTGCTCAAAGAGATCATGCAGTTGGATACGCCCGCACTTGTCCATGAGCATCTTAATAAACGGCTGGATGAGTGGCAGTTGTCGCACCTGCTGCCCCCTCGTGATTAATAAGCTACTATCGTTGGCGTAGCGCCGTAAGTGTCGTTTCGCCAGTAAAGCGCCCGAGCGGCCCAAAGCGCTGCTCAGTGATAGCCACATCGCCCCGGTGGCTAAGCGTCAGCCAAGTAGTAGCGCGGGTGCCGTACTGCTCGCCGACGATAAAAGCCGCCGAGAGCTGACGCTCAAGAGTAACGCCAACCCCCGTATCGGGTAGCAAGTGATCGGCGGCTTGCCCTGGGTTTTGCAGCGCCTGTCGCGTGGCGGGCCGCCACAGGTGATTATTACTACCCTCCATAGCGCAACGTACAGCCTGTAGTTTAGGCCAAGGCGTGTTCAAACTGGCATTGGAAAGCCCATGCACCCCGGGCGGCACATTAACAAGGGATATGCCATCGCTTCCCCGGTGCAGATGCCAGCATTGGTGGGTGGTAGCGACTAATAAATTAAAGCCAGCGTAGCGCTCGGCTTGGTGGCTCGCCATGGTGTCTAGCCATGCGGCAGGGTCGTCACTGGCAAGTACCCCCGCCACCAGTTCGCCTCGGCTGGGCGCGTTAGGGGGCGTGTGTAAGGTGGTATCGCGTACGTTGGTAAGTGCCGCCACAATGCCGTATCGATTTGCTGCCAGCCATGTACCACCCGCTTCCAAGTCTCTGCCACCCAGCAGTGCTTTGTCGCTCCACGCACTCAGTGGGGCAGTAGGGCGTGTATGGAACTCATCACGATTACCCGCTAAGCGTAGAGGAGTGTGGCTATCGGGTGACCAACTAAACGTAATTAAACACATAAATGACTCATAATAGGCATTATTCGGGGCATACTTAAGTGGCGCGACATGACACTCTTCCGGTGGAGACGTACACTGACTTTCGCACCGTGATTAATGATGCGGGCTATCTCTACTAGCCTAACGCCCTGCCAACTGGGACATCGCGAATGACACAACGCTATCAGCGAGAGCACTTCTGGAATGCCATTATCTGGCCAGTTCTATGGCCATTATTACTGGTTCAGGCCGCGCTTGTCCTGCTATGTGTGTTGGTAGGAGCCGTTATCTGGCTAATGTCACCCAGCCAAGCGTCATGGGCAACCACGGTGTGGCTAATGCTTGCCCTTCTGTTGGGCAGCTGCATGAATGTAGGCGTTTTTTTAATGTTAATCAAAGCGCGGGGCAAGTATAAGGACACACTCTTCACGCAGGGGCTTAGCGAGCTTGAGCAGCGTATTGACGAGCTGCGCAGGAGGGTGGCCCTTAACTCTTTACCAGCGCTTGTTGAGCCGAAGGCCGATGAACAGCCCTGCCAGCGGCTTACCCTGGCGAACGACCAGCTAGAAGGGGTTATTCGAACGCTTGATAAAGCGGGGCATGTGGTCACACAGGATGGTCATGCTAGGAGTGACCAAGCGTTGTTGGATGACTTGCATCACCAGCAGAAGCAACTCAAACATTTAATGGCAGGTAGGGAGCGGGCACGAGAGGAGTCTCGGCTTAAATCAGGCTACCTAACGTTGATGCAACGAGAAGCCGATAGCCTGTTTGAGCACCTTGGCAGCATGCTTACGGAGGATGCCTCTGAGAGCTGCCGCCAGAACGTTACCCATGTGCGTGAACGCCTTGCTGATATCCGCTCACTATTAGCTAATTTCGTGCAGCAGAGTGTAAATGAGACAAGCAGTGACGATATATCAGGGGGCGGTGAGCACCGGCCTCGCGTATTGGTCGTTGACGATGGGCCGGTAAACTTAATGCTGGCGCGGCAAATGTTAGAGTCCCAGGGCCTTAAGGTGGAAGGTGTCAGTAGCGGTGAGCAAGCCCTAGAGCGCCAGCAGTCCACTTTTTATGATTTAGTCTTTATGGATATTTTTATGCCCACTCTCGATGGGCTTGAGACGACTCGCCGCTGGCGTAAGTTTGAGCAATCAAACCAAAAGCAGCGCAGTGTGATGATTGCGTTGACCGCCAATGTCGATAACGCGGGCAGAGATACCTGCGAAGCCGCTGGAATGGATGACCTTCTAGCCAAACCCTATCAACCGGATACCTTGCATAGCATGATTAATAAATGGTTGCCTCACGCCCTGGAGAAGCCGAACCAATGACCTTTGCAGCCATTTTAGCCAGTTACTTGGCGCTAGGGGCAGTCGCTGGCACGATGGCCGGGCTATTTGGGGTTGGTGGCGGGATCATTATTGTTCCTGTGCTGGTGTTTGCCTTCGGGCTACAGGGCATTTCCCCTGAGATCACTATGCATCTTGCTGTTGGCACCTCGCTTGCCACTATCGTCATTACCGGCGCTTCTTCAGCCCTTGGGCATTTTCGTAAAGGTAGCGTGCATCGTGCTTGGTTTATGGCCCTGCTACCCGGCTTAATGCTAGGCGCGATTGCTGGGGTGTTTATTGCTGATAACTTGTCGGGCACTGTGCTGGGTACGCTTTTTGGCGTCTTCGTACTTCTATTAGCTACCAAAATGGTCATCGGGCTTACACCGAAACCCGGCACTATTGCCCCTGGAAAAGTAGCAATGTCCATTGCGGGTGGCGTAGTTGGGGCGATTTCTGCGCTGTTCGGCATAGGCGGTGGTGCCATGACAGTGCCTTGGCTCTCTCGCTGCGGTGCCACTATGACACAAGCGGTGGGAACCTCTGCCGCCTGTGGCTTACCAATAGCAGCGGTAGGGGCGGTGACCTTTATCGTGGTGGGGTGGGGGAACCCGCTCTTGCCGCATTGGGCAACCGGATTTGTTATGTGGCCAGCATTTATCGGTATCGTAGCCACCAGCGTACCGTTTGCCCGTATTGGCGTGCGTTTGGCCCATGTGCTGCCTGCCCATGTACTGCGTTTCTGTTTTGCTGCTCTGCTCGCTGTGGTGGGAGTGCGCTTCATACTGGCGTAATGGCGCTCTGGCACACTGTAGCGTTTCTTTTATTTGATTAGAGAAAGTGAATGATCAACTACCCAACGATAGACCCTGTCGCGATTTCCCTAGGCCCGTTGCAAGTACATTGGTATGGCCTAATGTATGTAGTTGGTTTTGTCGCCGCCTGGTGGCTGGGCTGTAAGCGCGCACCGCGTATCGGCTTAACTAAAGATGATATCGGCGATTTGCTTTTCTACTGTGCCATTGGCGTGGTCGCCGGTGGTCGCTTGGGCTACGCGCTGTTTTACGGATTAGAACAGTGGATGGCCGACCCGCTCTGGATCTTCCGCGTGTGGGATGGCGGCATGAGCTTCCATGGTGGCTTGATGGGCGTACTGCTGGCCGCCTGGCTATTTGCCCGCCGCAAGCAGTTGGCTTTTTTCGCGTTAACCGACTTTATTGCACCGCTGGTACCGATTGGCCTGGGGGCTGGGCGTATCGGCAACTTTATCAACCATGAACTGCCGGGGCGCATTACGTCATTGCCCTGGGGTATGCCATTCCCAGGCATGGGGCCGGAACCACGCCACCCATCCGCGCTCTACGAAGCCCTGCTGGAAGGCGTCGTGCTGTTTGCGGTTCTGTGGTGGGTATCCGCCAAGCCGCGCGCCCGTGGCTTTATCTCAGGGCTGTTCCTGTTGGGATACGGCGTGTTCCGCTTTATGGTTGAGTTTGTGCGCATGCCTGACGCTCACATTGGCTTCATTGCCTTTGGCTGGGTCACTATGGGCATGCTACTTACGCTTCCGATGATCGCTCTCGGCTTGTTCTTTATCGCGTGGTCACGCAATAAACCCGTCGACGCCAAGGTTTAAGCGTGCAGAGGGTGAATGGTGAGGCGTGAATAGAACTTTTCCACGGCTCACCATTCACCCCGAGTTGGTAGCCAATACGCAGCTGTCGGCCTAGAATACAGCCCCACATTAGCTGTTAATCTGGATTTTCTGTGACTGCAACAACGCCCACGCCTGCAATGACATCAACGTTACCCGCGCTTGAACAGCCTTACTTGGACCTGATGCGTACCGTGCTGGAGCAAGGCGTTGACCGCAGCGACCGCACCGGCACCGGCACACGTTCGGTCTTTGGTCATCAAATGCGTTTTGATCTCTCACGCGGCTTTCCGCTGCTGACGACCAAAAAGCTGCATTTACGCTCCATCATCCACGAGCTGCTGTGGTTTCTGAAAGGGGATACCAATATTGGGTATCTTCAAGAGAACGGCGTGCGTATTTGGGACGAGTGGGCCGACGAAAACGGCAATTTAGGTCCGGTATACGGTTACCAGTGGCGCAGTTGGCCAAGCCCCAACGGCGGAAGTGTTGATCAAATTGCCAATGTGCTAGAGCAAATTCGCACCAACCCGCAGTCGCGGCGGTTAATTGTCTCGGCCTGGAACCCAGGCCAAGTGGATGAAATGAAACTGCCGCCGTGCCACTGTTTGTTCCAGTTTTATGTCGCTAATGGTCGGCTCTCATGCCAGCTTTATCAGCGCAGTGCTGATATTTTCCTCGGCGTGCCGTTCAATATTGCCAGTTATGCACTGCTGCTGAGCATGGTGGCTCAGGTAACCGGCCTGCAGCCGGGGGAGTTTGTCCACACGCTTGGAGATGCCCACCTGTATAGCAACCATCTAGAGCAGGCGCAGGAGCAGCTAACCCGCACGCCGATGGCGCCGCCTAAGCTTGTTCTCAATCCTAACGTGACGAGCCTGTTTGACTTCACTTTCGATGATATTCAAATCAAAGATTACGAGTCGCACCCACACATCAAAGCGAAGGTGGCCGTATGAGTCAGCCAGCCAATACCTATGAATCTCTCGTACCGGTGGCCATGATTGCTGCTATGGCCAAGAACCGCGTGATTGGCGTGGATGGCAATTTGCCCTGGTATTTGCCTGAAGATCTAAAATTTTTTAAACGTATGACCCAGGCAAAGCCGCTAGTGATGGGGCGCAAAACCTACACATCCATTGGCAAGCCATTGCCAAACCGCCTTAATATCGTCGTCACTCGGGACACAAGCTTCACCGCAGAAGGGGTGCGCATTTGTCATGAGCTGCCAGCTGCCCTGGAGCTAGCCGACCAGCAAGCCACCATCGAAGCGGCAGAAGAAATTATGGTAATGGGGGGCGGTGAGATCTATCGTCAAGCCTTACCGTTTGCTCAACGGCTATACATTACCGAAGTAGATATAGAAGTAGAAGGTGACGCCCGATTTCCGGAGATTTCTGCGAATGAGTGGCGTGAAGTGCAGCGCGTACCCGGCCAGCCAGCGGAAGGGCAGCCGCGCTACGACTTCGTGGTTTACGAGCGCTTCAACGACTGATTAGGTCAAAGGAGGGGGTTATGGCCGCCAGCGTACTGCATCTGTTAGAAACGTTAGAAACTCGGCTTGAGCAAAAAAATGCCGAAATCACAGCGCTGCGCGAAGAGAACGAGCGTTTAAAGCAGCAGTTGGCAGCTGTGGCAGCGCTAAGCACCTCGTCTAAAGCAGGTGTAGAAGCGCCTCAAGAAGCGCCTGCTGAGATATCCGCTCAGATACCTTCTCAGACATCTACTCAGCCACCCTCGCCGCAGGCGCTGCTAAAGCAGTGGTATCAACGCTATCCTAATGCGTTTTTTAAAGGACACACCAAACCGCTGAAGGTGGGGATTCACCAGGATTTAGCTGAACGTGAACCCTGGCCGGGTAAGTTAATTCGGCGTGCACTGGCAAATTACGTCAATTTGCCTCGCTACGTAAAATCAATGCGCGAAGGGGCTGAACGGATCGATTTGGATGGTAATCCGGCAGGCAGGGTAGATAAAGAAGCCGCGCAGCATGCGAGCGAGCGACGTAATGAAAAGCCGGAAAAAAAGGTGGCTGATAGCGCCCCGCCTTCTGCCCCAAAAAACGCTGCTCAAGCGGTAGAGCCAGCAAAAAAAGCGCCACAGAAGATAAGTAAGCAGTACCCAAAAACCGCAGTGGCAGAAAAAACTGAACAGAAAAAGCCGCTTAGCCTTGAAGAGAAGCTAAAGGGCTTGCAGCAGAAGTTCGAAGGCCACTGAGACCAAAAGCAGTTGTCTGGGTTCCATAAAAAAGCACAAAACGTAAAAAAACACTGTTTTTTTCTATTGCGTTCCCTGGAATCCCGGTATAGAGTTTGACCTGCGAGCATTGGACTATAACAAGGCTTTGTTGAGGACATGTCGCATACCACCGGGAAAAACCGGCGGATGAGAAAAAGAGCATGGCCCGCAAGCCACATACTGGCTTCTTAGAAGGCCGGTAATAACGATCGAAACAGTAAGCTAGTTAAGGAACCTACATCATGAAAAAGACACTTTTAGCGACTGCTATCATTGGCGCCCTGGGTGCCTCTGCTGCCGCTCAAGCAGCTACCGTATATGACCAAGACGGTACCAAACTGGACATCTACGGCCGTATCGCCATGGGTATCGCCGGTGGCGGCGAAGAGTTCAACAGCGCTGGTCAGCGTATCAACGATGATGTTGAATTTGTAGACGTATACTCTCGTCTCGGCCTGCGCATGAGCCAGGAAGTTACTTCTGACCTGACCGCCTTCGGTCGTCTAGAGTGGCGTTTTGATGGTGACGAGCGTACCGGCCCAAGCGGTAACGGCAATACTGGTTTCAAAGAAGTTCGCCAGAGCTACCTGGGTCTGCAAAGCAAGCAGTACGGTACTTTCCAAGCTGGTAACTTTGACGCTTTTTACAACCAGTTCGTTTCTCTGCCGTTCGACGTATACATCGACCGCGGTTTAGAGTTTGCTGGTCACCCGAAACAGTCTCGTGGCGACTCTATCGGTTACTACACACCTGATCTAAGTGGTTTCACTGTAGCGCTGCAAGCCAAGCACTACAGCGAGCGCGGCAATGTTGAGCCGACAGAAGATTCTGAAGTTGCGGCTCAAGGTGCAGTTCGCTATGCACAAGGCCCGGTTACTATCGGTCTTGGTTTTGTCGATGATATCGAAGAAGGTGGCGGTAACGGCGAGATGCTGTACGGCTTGATCGGTTCTTACGACTTCACCGATCAGTTCTCTGCGCGCTTAGGTTATGAAACTCGCGACGATAACGCCAACTATGTACCGAGCGCTACCGGTGAAAACGGCTACGATAAAGTCGGCCTTGGTGGTACTTTCACCACTGGTCCTTGGGCATTCACTGCTGACTACTACCGCGTAGATCGCGACAACATCGGTGACAGCAACGCTTGGGCAGCAGGCGGCTACTACAAAGTTTCTAGCAACTTCGACGTATTTGTTGAGCTTGCTGATGGCGATGCGCCCACTGTCGATCGTGATGTCACTTTGGGTGATCTGACTGACGACGTATACTGGCTGACAGGCGCTCGTTACCACTTCTAAGCTTGGTTTAAACCACGCTTACGGGTGTAACCCCTGTAGACAGAATAGAACCGGCCCCTTTTAGGGGTCGGTTTTTTTATGACGCTTTCTAGTGCTCACTGCTGATTCCTGCTATTCCTGCTCGCATTTCACGTCCCTATGTCAGTAAACTGCCAATAACAGGCAGGGCAGCAAACTAACCGAGTTAGAAGGAGAAGTTGGGATGGATGCCATCGTTCATGCTTTTTTTGAACAAACACCGGATGCTAATGTTGCCAAAGAGCGAGTCGCCTTTGGTACTTCTGGCCACCGTGGCCGTGCTACCGAGCGCACGTTTAACGCCGCACACATCATCGCGATTACCCAAGCGGTCGTGGATTTTCGCAATGAGGAGGGGTATCAAGGCCCATTGTTTCTTGGGTTGGATACCCATGCGCTTTCACGCCCCGCTTGGGAGTGCGCGCTGCGAGTATTGGCAGCCAATAAAGTACCAGTATTGGTTGAGAAAGATCATGGCTACACGGCAACTCCCTTGGTGAGCCACGCGATATTGCAACATAATGCCCAGCAACATCAGGCTGCCAAGGCTGATGGCTTGATTATTACTCCCTCCCATAACCCGCCGGAGGATGGCGGTATTAAATATAATCCTCATCACGGCGGCCCAGCCGATACTGACGTTACCAAGTGGATTGAGCTGCGTGCAAACGCTTACTTACTCCGCCATTTAAGTGATGTTTCGCTGGTACCTTTAGATGAGGCGTTAGCCCACGCTCAGGAGTATGACTTCACTGCTCACTATGTAGCGCAGCTGGGCAAAGTAGTAGATATGGTGGCCATCCAAAACGCCAATTTAACTCTCGGCGCCGACCCTATGGGGGGGACGGCGCTACCGGTATGGCAGGCGGTGGCTGAGCACTATGGCTTGAATCTTGAAGAAGTGAATACCACCGTAGATGACAGCTTTAGCTTTATGCCACTAGATCACGACGGCAAAATCCGTATGGACTGCTCCAGCGCGGATGCTATGGCTAATTTATTAAAGGTTAAAGACCGTTTTGATATCGCCTTTGGCAACGACCCAGATGCTGACCGGCATGGCATTGTGGATGCCAATGGCTTGATGAATCCTAATCACTTCTTGGCAGTGTGTGTAGATTACTTGATTAGCCATCGCCCAGAGTGGAGTGAGTCGTTAAAGATCGGTAAAACATTGGTCTCCTCGTCGATGATTGATCGCGTAGTCGCTTCCCATAAGCGCGAGCTATATGAGGTGCCCGTAGGTTTTAAATGGTTTGTGGATGGCTTGCATGAGGGGTGGCTGGCCTTTGGCGGTGAAGAGAGCGCTGGTGCTAGTCTATTAACCCGCGATGGTAAGGCGTGGTCTACTGATAAAGATGGTATTGCGCTGTGCCTTTTGGCAGCTGAAATCATGGCTGTTACGGGTAAAACACCCAGTGAATATTATCAGACCCTGACCGAGCGCTTCGGTAAACCGTTCTACAAGCGTGTGGATACTGCCTGTACGGCTGAAGAGAAAGCCGCATTTAAAAATCTCACTGCTGAAAGCGTGACCGATACAGTTCTGGCTGGAGACCCTATTTCTGCTGTGTTGGTAAAGGCTCCGGGTAATCATGCGGCGATTGGTGGGTTGAAAGTAACCACCGAGAACGGCTGGTTTGCTGCTCGCCCTAGCGGGACAGAGTCGCTCTATAAAGTGTATGCAGAAAGCTTCAAAGGTCCGCACCATTTAGATGAGTTGATTGAAAGTGCCACAGTGTTGCTTTCAGGCATATTGAAAAATTAGTAACCACAGTTGTTATACGTTAAGGCTTGCTGCCCTGCGGTTCGGCATAGCAATTGCATAAAGTTTAGCGTGAATTCGCCCTGTATTTTTCCTTATTCTGGAACGCAACGCTCAGTAAAAGGACGTTAACGATGACCCAAGTACGCAAAGCAATTATCCCTGTTGCTGGTTTTGGCACCCGTCTACTGCCGATTAGCAAAGCAATTCCGAAAGAGATGGTGCCTGTTGTTGACCGGCCCCTCATTCAGCATGTCGTGGAAGAGGCGCTGGCGGCAGGTATCAATGAGATCATTTTGGTCACGCGAGCGGGGAAGTCGGCTATTGAGGATCACTTTGATGCACATTTTGAGTTAGAGCACTCGCTAGCCAGTAAGGGGAAAAATGCGCTGCTGGAAACCCTTTCTGCTATTTCACCTAAAAAGCTAAAAGTCACCAGCGTCCGACAGCCTAATGCGAAAGGCCTAGGGCATGCGATTTACTGTGCTTCGCATCTGCTCGATAAAGAGGAGCCGTTTGCGGTGATTTTGCCGGATGTATTGGTGAAGCCGCAAGTAGGCAACAGCGCGTGTGATTTAGGCAGTATGGTTGAGCGCTGGGAAAAGACCGAAGCAGCGCAAATTATGGTAGAAGCAGTGCCCCAGGAGGATGTATATCGTTACGGTATTGTGGATTGTGACGAACCTGCTGCGGGTGAAAGCGCCGATATGCGTGGTGTGGTCGAAAAGCCAAAGCCAGAAGAGGCCCCGTCACGCCTATCAGTGATTGGGCGTTATGTGTTGCCGTATCGCATTATGGAGCTGTTGCGTGACCAACCCCCCGGCGCGGGTAATGAAATCCAACTGACGGATGCAATTGACCGCCTTATGCAAGAGGGTAAAACCGTCCAGGCATTTAGGATGCATGGTCGTACCTTTGACTGCGGGCATATTGAAGGTTGGTTGCAAGCCAATACGACGCTGGCTAGAGAAGCAGGTTACGACGTTTGAGCGTTATATCATGCTAGCCACTCTGCATAGAGTGGCTATTTAGCTGGCCGTTTTTGCGGCCTCATTGCTTGCTCTGGAGATGGTTGCATGGGGGAGTTATTGGAACAGTTATTGGAACAGGTGTTAACCATTGCTTATGATGCGGGTGATACCATCATGGCAATTTATGGCAACGAATATAGTGTTGAAATCAAGGAAGATCATAGCCCAGTCACCGAAGCTGATAAGGCTGCACATCATGTTATTGTTGCAGGGCTACAAGCATTAAAAGAGAAGTTGCCTGTACTTTCCGAGGAAGATACTAGCCATTTTGCAGGGGCAGGGGATGATAAGCGGTATTGGCTAGTAGACCCTTTAGATGGAACAAAAGAATTTATTAAGAAAAACAATGAGTTCACCGTCAATATTGCACTCATAGAGAATGATTCCCCCGTACTGGGTGTCGTCACGGCACCTGCTTTGGGCATTGCTTATGTAGCAGCCAAAGGTAAAGGGACTTACAAAATTGATTGTCATGGGCATCGTGAGCAATTAAACGTTGCTAATGCTCCTCACCCGCCAGGAGTTTGGCGAGTGGTAAGTAGCCGCTCACATAAAAGTCCCGAATTATGCGGCTGGCTGAAACAGCTGGGCGACCATGAACTTAATCCAGTCGGCAGTTCATTGAAATTTTGCTTGATCGCAGAAGGTGTGGCTGATGTGTATCCCCGCTTTGGGCCTACTTGTCTGTGGGATACCGCCGCCGCTCAAGTGATCATTGAAGAGGCGGGAGGTGTCGTTCAGGCCATGAGTGGCGAGCCACTGCACTATGGAAACCCTGCTGAGATTATTAATCCGTCCTTTGTAGTCTGGGGAAGTACTCAAAAATGTATATCCACTCCTGACGAATCGTTTTGATACGCCATTAGCTAGGTGTGCTGAATCAATAAAATTGCCTAAGTTGATTTTCATCAACGCGCATCTATCACATCTTTTTGGTAAGTTGTTCGTTTATATCGAGATTGATGCTGTTTCAATGAGCTCAATTTAAGGAAAATTAACAAAAAAGGGATTGCCGGTGCGCTTAGCCCCCTTGGTTAGCAAGCTTGTTACGTTCCGCTCTTTACAAGGCCGACTACTGTTGGGTCTTTCCTGTGCCTTGGTCATTTTAGCAGGGGCAGTGTTGGGGATGGCTTGGCAGGTTGGCAAAGGTATGGTGCATGAGACCAATATGGCTCATTTGCGCTACGAGGCAACCTTGCTTGCCGATGAAATTACCCAGCAGGTTGAACAGCGCATTGATGCTCTGGAGCGGCTAAGTGGGGCCATTGGCCTATCGAATGACTCAGCTTGGCTTGGCCATGAATTACAAAAAAACGATGCGTTGCTGTCGTGGTTTGATGGTTTGGTTATTAGTAACGAACAAGGCGTTATTGTGACTGATTGGCCCAGTGTTGTGGGGCGAATAGGTTTGGAAGTCTCAGAGAGTGAATACTACGAAATGGTGCGTGGGGTTCGTCAACCCTATGTAAGCGAGCCTTTTATAGGGCGCGCTAGAGGGGTACCCCTAGTGATAATAAGCGTGCCAAGGCTAGACGAAGAGGGGCGTTTTGCTGGGGTAATAGGAGGAATGGTTAGTCTTGACAGTGGCGGCCTCTTTAACCGGCTAAACACCATACGTCTGGGCCGAGAAGGGTACGCAGCAGTGGTGACGTCCAATGGAAAAGTCCTTTATCACCCAGACCACCAGCTGGTAAACAAGCATGTTGATGAAATCCAGCTTAATCCCTTGCTAGACCTTGCTCTGGATGGCTGGCAGGGAGAGGGAGTGACCGAGTTGGCAGACGGTCGCACAAGCCTGCAGGCATATGCTCAGGTATGGCCCGCCGACTGGGTCGTGGGCCTTTTTCTGCCGGCCAACCAAGCGTATCTTCCGCTCTCCGGGTTTATTTATAAGCTTTTTGGAATTTGGGTAGTTCTTGCACTAATGATAATGCCGCTGCTCTGGTGGCTATTAGCTCGCATTTTAAAGCCGTTAGAACATCTCGAGACGCAAATTGGTGAGGTGGGAGTTGGGCAACGAACCCGGTTGGATTTAGCCACTAATATGCAGGAACTGCAGCAGGTGGCCGAAACGTTTAATCGCGTGGAAAACGAGCGCCAGCAACTGTTTGGTCATTTACAGGAGCGTGAAGCGTTTTTGGATTCTGTGCTTAGTGCCACCCCACAAGGTATGTTTGTTGCTAACTTTGGTGGCATCATTACTTATATGAACCCAGCGTTACTGCACATGTTAGCGATTGAAGCGGATGCGCAGGCGGATATCTGGATACATCAAATCCATCCAGATGACCGTGAAGGTGCCAAAGATATGTGGGCTCATAGTTTAAAAACAGGCAACGATTTTGTGCGCCAACTACGTTTTATTCGTAGCGATAAAGAAACCCTCTGGTTGGATGTTCATGCACGGGTTGTCATGCTCTCTAAGGGGGGGCATTCGCTAGGGTTGGTCGGGGTAGTGAAAGATATCACCGAACGCCGCCAGCAGGAAGCCTTGCAGCGTTGGGAGGCCGAGCATGATCCGTTGACTGGGCTGCTTAATCGGCGTGGGTTTGATCGCCGCCTTGAAGAAGCGTTTGCTGACTACCAGAAGACCAGTACGCCTTCAGCACTACTACTGTTCGACCTAGACCACTTTAAGCCGATTAATGATGAAGGTGGCCATGCATTAGGCGATGAAATGCTGCGCCGTATTGCGCAGGTAGTGGCTTGGGAGGTGCGCCGAAGTGACCATGTGGCCCGTCAGGGGGGCGATGAATTTGGCGTGCTGCTGCCCAGTTGTACGTTAGGGCAAGCTCAGACGATTGCTGAGTCGTTACGCCAAGCGGTAAGCGAAGTATCGGTTACCCATGAAGGCAAAGAATATACCGTTACCTTGAGCCTTGGTGTCACTACCTTTGATGAGTCTGATGAAACCGTAGAATCTGCTTTATCGCGGGCAGATGCAGCAAGCTACGAAGCGAAAGGGCAAGGCCGGGACGGTGTGGTAGTCAAGCTGCCCAGCGAGTTTGACCCCATGGCGCTTTTTGATTAATGCGTTTTAGGAAAGCCATCTAAACGCCACGTTTTTAACCAGCCGGGCAACTGTTCGGCAGGCATGGGGCGTGCAATTCCGTAACCTTGGGCTAAATGGCAACCAAGGGCTAACAGAGCTTGTGCATGTTCTAAGGTTTCTACCCCCTCTGCTAACACAGGCCGTGAGAATTTTTTAGCTAAAAACACAATGCTTTCAACAATAGCGCGGTCGTCTTTGCTATCGAGCATGTCGCGCACGAAATCTCGATCAACTTTGATGAGCTGCACGGGCAGGTGGCGAAAGTAGGCAAGAGACGAATAGCCCGTGCCGAAGTCATCCAGAGCGACGTCAATGCCCAACCGCTGACAGTTTTCGAGTACATGGAGTGCAGCCTGCATATCATCAAGAGTGGCAGACTCGAGGATTTCGATAGCCAACAGCTCAGGTGGCACGTCTGAATAGCGATTCAATAACTGTTCTAACTGGGGTAAAAAGCCCTGATGCAGCAAATGCTGTGGGCTTATGTTCACACTCACTTGTATCTCAACACCCAGTGCTTGCCAGTGTTGCAGCTGTTTAAGAGCGGCTTCGATGACCCATTCACCTAAACGGAACTCCAGCTCGCTACCTTCTAATAGCGGTAAAAACTCGGCCGGTGAGCGAAGGCCCAAGGTGGGATGCTGCCAACGGATTAACGCCTCAGCACCCACGACCGTTTGTGAGTTAAGGTCTACCTGGGGCTGATAATAAAGTCGAAATTCGTTGTCGCTTAGTCCATGTTGAATAGCGTTTCGCTCTTGCTGCCGTAAACGCACTAGGTGCTCTTCGTCGGTGCTGTAACGCACACACTGGGCTACCCCTAAGGTTTTCGCTTGATACAGTGCTTGGTAGGCATGGCGGAATAGGGTGTCTGGGTCGGCGTTATCCTCTGGATAGCACGTCATACCAATACAGGTAGTCAGTTTTAGCGTGTGCCCATGCACATGAAGTGGTTGTTTAATGGCTCGATGAAGCGCTGCTTCACTCATGCGGTGGGTGGGGGCAGCTATAACAAACTCATCACCACTTAGCCGACCTGCCATACCTAGCTCTTTTAGAGGTTCCACCAGTGCTTCAAGTCGCTTTGCAATGCGCTTTAAAATATCGTTCCCGGCAGGGTAGCCAAATAGGTCATTAAGCCGCTTAAAGTCATCAATGTTTAGCACATACACTGACATTGGCTCGGACTGCTGAGTGAGCTTTTCAAGCTGTGCGCGCGCTAAACGCTGATTAGGCAAGCCGGTGAGCTCATCAATATTCGCTGCTTTGTAAAGCGCTTCTTCGTGGCGCTTCGTTTCTGTAATATCCGATTGAATAGCAATAAAACCACCACCGGTTTGTTCGGTTGCCGGTAGGGGATTACAGCTAATATGCACCCAATAAGGCGTGCCGTCCTTACGGTAATTCAGTAGTTCTTCCTCAAAGCGCTGGCGATGACGAATAGCGTGGGCAATGCGCTGAGTCGTCGAGCGGTCTGTTGCTTTACCCTGGACAAGCTGGCCTGGCTTTTTACCTACAATTTCCTCAAACGAGTAACCGCTTAGCCGTGTGAAGCCATCATTAATCCATTCCACTTTTCCATGGGCATCCGTAATCACCACCCCATTGCTGGTGTTTTTAGCCACCATCGAAAGACGAGCGATAGCCTGCTGATCGGTGTGCTGTTGGCGAGAGTGACGTAAATTGTTAATGAATTGCCCAATACTGCCTAGCAATGGGGCAAGAAAATCTACTAGGGCCGTATCATAGCCAGTTGGGCGGTTAGCGAGTCCGATCATGGCAATACACTGGCCATGGGAGTGTATTGGTACGCCAAGAAATGCATTTAACGCAGGATGCCCAGGTGGCAATCCTCCGCTCCTTGGGTCGCTAGCGGGGGTATTTGAAATCACCACTTCTTCATGGCGCATGACATGGCCAAACAGCGTATCGAGATTGCTAAAGATCATGCCTTCTGGGGCGTTTTTAGCGAAAAAAAGCCGCGATGGTTCATCCCAAGTGATATCGGTAATCGCATGGGCGACCAAATAGGGGCTGTCAGCGCTCTCATAGAGCACTTCGCCAATAAAGCCATACTCACTTGAGGTGAGGGCAAGAAGATCATCCAGCAACGGGTTAAGCGCTTTGGCATTGCCCTGTTCATCGATAAAACTGGCCTGGGCGCGCATAATCGCGCGCTCTAACGCCTGCTGCCGTAGCAGCTGCGTTTCCACCCGTTTGCGTGGTGTCACATCCAGCATGGTGCCAATAAGCTGCACCACGTTGCCCTCGACCACTAATGGGTTGCCCGTAATGCGAACCCAGCGCGGTTCACCCGAGACAGTGATTAGTTGAAACGTATCGTTAAATGCTTTGCGTTGCTCAATGGCTGCGTCGATGGCATTGGTTAAGCGCGCACGGTCCTCTAGCGTATAGGCCTGCATCCGCTGTTCAAATGTGCGGGTATCGCGCTTATCGACATCGTACAGCTCGTTCACCACCTCATTCCAATGCGTGGCACGGCTGGGAACATCCATTTCCCATAAGCCAATCGCCGCGTTGCCAATCGCATGGTAAGCACGCAGGGTCAAATAATGCTCAAACTGAAGCACGATGCTTTTGGCGAGCTGAAACAGTAAGTCACGCTGTTCATCAGATAGTTGGCGAGGCTGCCGATCCATCACACAAAGCGTGCCGATGACGTTGCCATTATCTGCCACAAGCGGCATGCCCGCATAAAACACAATAGGAGGCGATGCGGTTACCAGCGGTGAGTGCTTGTGAATAGGATCTTTGCGTGCATCAACAACTTCATACAGCTGCTGCTGCTGGATCGCCGTGGCGCAAAAAGATTGTTGGCGTACGAGGGTACGGGGAAAGTCGCCTACGCTGCTTTTAACCCATACTTGCTCGTTATCCACCAGAGTGATCATCGCAAGGGGAACATCGCAGTAAGTAGCGGCTAGACGAGTAATACGATCAAGGTGTTGGTCAGCCGATAGATCACCCAAAGTATAGCGCTTGAGGGTAAGTAGGCGCTGTTCTTCATATTCGGGGCTGCCTGGCAGTACCATAAGTGACCTATAAGTGACGATGCGCGTTTGTGCTTACTTTCTCTTATGGCGCGGTAACTGTCTAGCGAGTCGACAAATCTCTGTCAACGGTAGAACATAAGGGGATGCTTATTCGACTGAGAGAGCTTTTGTGGACCTACTTGAGCTGTTTACCCGCACATTAGATGTCACCCTGCCAGTCTTTGCTATGGTGTTCATCGGTATTGCCCTTAAGCGACTTGGGTGGATTGATAGCGAGTTCATATCGACCGCCTCCGCACTGGTGTTTAAAGCCACGCTACCAACGCTGATTTTTCTGAGTCTAGTCAAAGCTGACCTGAGCGTCGCATTGGATGTGCCGCTTTTGCTATTTTTTGCGGTAGCCACATTAGGCCAGTTTCTGTTCAGCTGGGGGTGGGCGCATTTCCGGGTGCCGGTGGCAGATCGAGGCATCTACGTGCAAGGCGCATTTCGCGGTAACTGCGGAGTGGTGGGGCTGGCGCTAGCGGCAGGGATGTACGGTAACTATGGATTATCAGCGGGTAGCCTGCTGCTGGGCGTGGTGATTGTGATGTACAACGCGCTTTCCGTGGTGGCGCTGGCCGCCTATCAACCGGGGCAATCTACCGATTGGCGCAGCCTGCTGGGGCATATTGTCAAAAACCCACTGATCCTATCCGTTTTTGCCGCGCTACCATTCACGGCATTTTCAATATCGTTGCCTAGCTGGGTGATGACTTCTGGCAACTACTTTGCTTCCCTGACGCTGCCGCTAGCGCTGATATGCATCGGCGCGACGCTTTCTGTGAGCAGCATGCGTGAAGGAAGCCAAGTAGCGTTTAGCGCTAGCAGTATGAAAATGGTGATTTTACCGGTGCTTTCCACAATAGCCGCATGGCTAATAGGCTTTTCAGGCAGCCAGCTTGGGCTACTCTTTCTGTTCTTCGCCAGCCCCACTGCCGCGGCAAGCTTTGTTATGGTGAAAGCCATAAATGGCAACGTCGCCCTGGCGGCTAATATCATCGCGATTACCACTTTAATGGCGAGCTTAACGGTAACGCTTGGTATCTTTGCACTGCGATTAGTCGGATGGATTTAAAGTGGCCCGGTTGGCCGTCGCGCAGCAACACGCTATACTATGCGCCCCGTAAGTCCCTGTAGCTCAGTAGGATAGAGCAGCCGCCTCCTAAGCGGCAGGTCGCAGGTTCGACTCCTGCCAGGGACGCCAAAAACTCCTCTCTTCACCAAAACCTGCCTATCAACGTGGCACCCCCAGCGTTTGCACCCAATAATGCGTAAACCGCGCGTCGGCATTTTCCGCGTGGGCCATACCCATCTCCGTGAAATCATCGTTCATTAAATTACGGCAGTGGCTAGGGCTGTTGATCCAGCTTTCGATAGCTGCGTCGGCGTTGGTATGGCCAGCGGCGATGTTTTCGCCGACGGTGCGCCAGTGGTAGCCTTGTTGGGTGGCACGTTCGCCTACACCGCTGCCGTCTTGGCCGGTGTGGCTGAATAGTCGTTAGCGGCCATATCGTCTGCGTGGGCTTGCGCGGCGGCGGTGAGCGGGCAGCTCCAGGTGAGGGGGCTGGCGGCGTTGAAAGGTTGTTCACCGCATTGGCGGGCTTGGCTTCTGGCTTCATTAACGCGTGCAAGCATCTGTTGCTGCTGTTCGGTAGGGGCGCAGGCGGTGGAAGTGGCGGCTGTGTCGCTGTCTGCCCACGCAAAAGGGCTGGCTACCCAAACTATCGCCGTCAGTGCGGTAGAAAAAAGCGCCCGAACCAGCGGGCGCTTTGTGAGTGGCTTATCCACCGAATTTCTCGTTTTCGCCTAAGTTGGGCGTGGCGTCTTTTTTGAGATTGGCTTTGGCAATCTCGTAAAGCTGGAACGTTTTGCTCTCTTTGGCTTTCCAGTGCTCGCCCATTTCTACTTTCACTTCTAATAGGGCGACATCAGGGTCGTCTTTGCCTTCAGGGAACCAGGCAGCCACAAAGGGGTTCCAGTATTTCTCAATCAGCTCGCGGTTGTCGATCACGTTGGCTTTGCCCGAAAGGGAAACATACGTGCCTTCTTCCTGGTCGGAAAAGCTGAGGCATACGTCGTGGTCGCTTTGGGTTTCCAGTACTTTTTCAGCGCTGCGGCGGGTAAAGAACCAGAGCGTGCCGTCGTATTCGTCCTGCACTAGGTGCATGGGCCTAGCTCGGGGCATATCGTGGTCTAACGTTACCAACATGCCTACTTTGATATCCTTAATCATCTTCCAGATTTTTTGCTTATGCTCTGGGCTAGACATCCCTTCACTCTCCTTATGAATTGAGGACGGCGCTGGCCGTACAGGTAGTGGTGCGCCGTCTATGGCTAGAATTTATACGGAAGTTTGCTGCTTACGCTTACGTTTGTACAAATCCTACTCACAGACTAGCTACCATTGTGGTCGTCATCAAGTAAGCGGCGAGGGCTTTGTGGCAGTGGTACTGCTGGTGGCATAAGCCGAGGTGGGAGGTTCAACAGTCGTTGGATACTGCAAAGGCGCAGGGTGAAGCAGCGCTATCGAACATAAGAGGGAGTAAAGAAGCCATCCATGGCTTGCCGCGTGTCCTTGTTCCTTCCGCCTAACTTCTTCCTTGGCATCGTCCTTGAGATAACTTGTCGCACTTCCTGTACGCGGCATGCTTTGGCGTACTCACACCTTAGCCTATATACCGATAAAATTATGTAAGACATCTCTGACATGTTTGTAAGAGATATCTTACAAGCGCGGAATATTGCCAGCTTGAGTGGGGGTAGGCTGGGCCTGGATGCATCGTGACGTACTGATTTTGCAGCGCCCTACCAATAAAGTAGGGCGTTTGCCTTGAGCCTTAGAAGGGTGGTTTTTACTGCTAAACAATAGCCTTTTAGGCCATTCTGGAAAAAGTGTCGGGCGTGCTATGCCTCTCGCCCTGGTAGCTCAATATAAAATTCGCTGCCACCGCCTGTGGCATCTCGGTAGCGCACTTCTCCACCGAGCTGATGGGTAATTTCCCGGGTAATGGCTAACCCAAGCCCGGTACCGGGAAGCTTGCGTGTATCGCTGCTGTCGGCTTGAGAAAAGCGCTGGAACAGTTGGCTTTTAAACGCGGGGTCTACGCCAGGGCCATGGTCGCGCACGATGATCGTCGCTTTATCGCTATTGAAAGTGACCGATACATCAACAGCATCGCCTTGAGGGGTGAACTTAATCGCGTTCGACATTAAGTTGGTGAGGGCTTGAATCAGCCGGGGGCCATCGACCTTGACTTGAACCTTCGGCCAATGGCCAGAGGTGTGGATGGCTACTTTATGCTGCTCACCGTAGCCTGCGAGTGACTCGATGGCCTCATTTACCAGGGGAGTGAGTGCTTGCTCCACTGGGTTCATTGGCATTTTGCCTGCTACCAGTTTTTCCATATCTAGCAAGTCGTTGATCAATAACGCCAGGCGTTGCGCATTGCGCTGAGCGGTATCCAGCAGTGCAGTGACCGGAGCGGGGAGCTCTCCCACGGCACCGCCTGCCAGTAGGCCGAGAGAGCCGTTGATGGAGGTTAGCGGTGTACGTAGTTCGTGGCTAACGGTAGCAATGAATTGGTTTTTCATTTTATCCAATCGGCGGCGCTCGGTAATGTCTTCAATCAGCGACCATATCACCCAGCGGCCGTCGGGGTCTTGGCTTAACATGCCCTGTAGGCGCACCGGGTAGCGGCTCCCATTTTTACGAATGTACTCCTTCTCAAAGGGGCCATATTTCCCATTAGTGCGTAGGCGAGCGAGTGCTTTCTCTTCTTCTGCTTGGTACTCCTTGGGTGTGAGATCCCAATTGCTGAGCTTTACAAACTCTTCGCGACTGTAGCCAGAGGGGCGTGTAAGGGCATCGTTTAAGCTAAGGAAGGTCTGAATAACTGCCGATATTCATCAACGCTCACATGAGCCAACAAAAAATCGAAAATGCAGACACGCTTCTCCCGTTCTTTGTGTATTT